>JBLMYE010000001.1:0-3022 GCA_050258115.1 Deltaproteobacteria bacterium
TCTCAGTCAGGCCTCGAACGGGTGATGATTCCGGCGGCCGACACTAAGGCGGAGATGCCGGTTCGTCACCTGCTGTGATCGGAAACGGGCTTGTAGGGACCGACGGCATTCTGTGATAGTGAGCATCCGGATCGCTTTCCTCATCCACAGCTGCTGGAGGCATGCGCATGGGTTCGTTCGCACATATCGTGGGCGGAGAGCGCTACGTCTTCGATCATCTCAAGGACCTGATGGCGAAGGCCTCGCCATTGCGATCGGGAGATCAGCTCGCGGGCATCGCGGCTGACAACGATCAGCAGCGGGCTGCGGCTCAGATCGCGCTGTCGGATGTGCCTCTGGCGCTGTTCCTCGATGAGCAGGTCGTGCCTTATGAGGCTGACGAGGTCACGCGCCTCATCATCGACTCGCATGACAAGGCCGCGTTCAAGGCTGTCGGGCATCTGACCGTGGGCGGGTTTCGCGACTGGCTCCTTTCGGATCATGCGACGACGGACGCGCTGACGAAGCTCGCGCCGGGGCTCACTCCCGAAATGGTGGCTGCGGTTTCGAAGATCATGCGCGTGCAGGACCTTGTCCTCGTCGCGAAGAAGTGCCGGGTCGTTTCGAAGTTCCGCAACACGATCGGCCTTGCCGGCCGGATGGCGACACGGCTTCAGCCGAACCACCCTACCGACGACGTGTCCGGGATCGCGGCCAGCATCGTGGATGGCCTGCTCTACGGCAACGGCGATGCCGTGATCGGCATCAATCCCGCTACGGACAGCATCGGGCAGGTGACGGCGCTGGTCGACATGCTCGACGGCATCATCAGCCGTTACGAAATTCCGACCCAGTCGTGCGTCCTCACGCATGTTACGACCACGATCGAGGCGATCAACCGCGGCGCACCGGTCGATCTTGTCTTCCAATCGATCGCGGGCACGGAAGCGGCCAACAAGAGCTTCGGCATCGATCTCAAGATACTGCAGGAGGGCTACGAGGCCGGTCTTTCGCTCAAGCGGGGCACGGTCGGCGACAACGTGATGTACTTCGAGACCGGACAGGGCAGCGCGCTTTCGGCCAATGCCCACCACGGCGTCGATCAACAGACGATCGAGGCGCGGGCCTACGCGGTCGCGCGGCGGTTCAAGCCGCTGCTGATCAACACCGTCGTTGGTTTCATCGGTCCGGAGTATCTTTACGACGGACGCCAGATCGTGCGGGCGGGGCTGGAGGATCATTTCTGCGGCAAGCTGCTCGGGCTGCCGATGGGATGTGACATCTGTTATACGAACCACGCGGAAGCGGACCAGAATGACATGGACGTTCTTCTTACCATGCTGGGCGTGGCCGGGATCAACTTCATCATGGGCATTCCAGGTTCCGACGACGTGATGCTCAACTATCAGACGACCTCGTTCCACGATGCCCTTTACGTGCGGCGAGTGCTTGGTCTCAAACCCGCGCCGGAGTTCGAGGCGTGGCTGAAGCAGCAGCAGATATTCCAGGACGGCGACGTCGTGAGCCTGTCATCCACCGTGCCGAGCGCATTCCGCCGGGCGATCGCAGCCGAGTGAGATCATGGCGAAGGACGAGCAGCCTATCATCGTCGCCAACCCCTGGGCGCATCTCAGACGGTATACGCCGGCGCGCATCGCGCTCGGGCGATCGGGGGTCAGCCTGCCGACGTCCGAACATTTGGCGTTTCAACTCGCCCATGCGCGCGCCCGCAGCGCGGTGCATCATGCACTCGATTTTTCCAAGCTTGCCGGCGATCTCTCTCGCTTCGGTCCCGTCGTCCAGGTGGAGAGTGCGGCGCCGGATCGCGCAACCTATCTGCAACGGCCTGACCTCGGACGGCGGCTTGCGCCGGGTTCGGCGGAACAGCTCAAATCGGGCGTCTCCGGGCCCTTTGACGTGGTTTACGTGATCTCGGACGGTCTCTCGGCCTTCGCCATTGAAAAGAACATCGTGCCGTTTCTCGATACGATGCTGCCTGTGTCAGACCGTTCGGGGTGGGCGCGCGCCCCGCTCATTCTGGCGAAGCAGGGCCGGGTTGCTCTGGGTGATGAGATTGGCGCTGCCGTCGGGGCAAGGCTCGTCGTGATGCTGATCGGCGAGCGGCCGGGCCTGTCGTCGCCCGATAGCCTCGGCATCTATCTGACGTTCAGTCCGCAACCGGGCCTGACGGACGCAGATCGCAACTGCATCTCCAACGTCCGCTCCGAAGGGCTGTCCTATGTGGAGGCGGCCTATAAGCTGCACTATCTTGCCAGCGAGGCTTTGAAGCGCAGACTCTCCGGAGTGAACCTGAAGGATGAAGCCGAGGCCCTTCCGCAAGCAGACGGCGGCCCGCGGCGCAATTTCCTGCTCGAAACGCCCGGCGATTAGCTGCGAGCGCGGGTCAGGAGCGTGTCGGGAAGCGTTCGCGATTTCACTTCGCGAAGGGCGAAGCTCGAGCGGAGGCGCGTGACGCCCGGCAGGCGCGAAAGCTCATGACGGTGGATGCGTTCGTAGTCGGCCAGATCGCGGGCCAGAACAGTCAGAACGTAATCGTCCTCGCCCGACATCAGGTGGCATGACACGACCGAGGGCGCGGCAGTCACCGCCTTCTCGAAGGACGCGAGAAGATCCTCGCTCTGGCTTTTGAGGCTGACCTGCACGAGGACGGTCATGGTGAGACCGAGCGCTGGCCGGCTGACGCGGGCCTGATAGCCCTCGATGACCCCTTTTTCCTCCAGGGCCTTGATCCGGCGGGCGATGGCGGTGGGAGACAGCGGAATGCGCTCGGCAAGCTCGACCTGCGAGACGCGACCGTTGTCGGAAAGGGCGGCCAGAATGGCCATATCCAGCGCGTCGAAGTCCATTAATGCAGTTCTTCCGCGTTTAGAAAGTCATTTACGAAGATAATCTGCGTATAAGACCGTATTTTCAAGCAAGATTTCCGGCCTTCGGCCTGCAAATGTGATCACATTATTCGCGGCAAAACACCGGGAGGACATCATGCGGATCGGCGTGCCCACAGAAATCAAGACCAATGAAT
>JBLMYE010000002.1:0-9484 GCA_050258115.1 Deltaproteobacteria bacterium
AGCCCCGGCACCATGGCAACGAGAAACGCGGCGCTATAGCCCGCGAGTTCTTCGATGCCGATGAATTTCCCGACGACGATCCGGTCCCCGTGGTAGACAGCCGTAAGCGGGAAGGCGCTGAGCCAGATCGGCCAGCCGAATGTACACAGCCGCTTCAGTATCGCCGTATCGACAGCGAGCCCATACCGCCGTTCGGCGACGCTGTGTGAAATAATGAGAGTCGCGACGGCCTGCGCTAGCGACAGCCAGACGACCGCATAGAAATTCGGAAAAGCCTGGACGACGGGCCAGGTCAGAGCAAGAGCTACCGCCTGCGGCACCACCTCGATCCAGAGAAACGGCCGGTTATCGAGGCGCCGCTGCGCCCGCCGTGCATCCAGGTGCTGGAAACCCTTGATCAGCGGAACCAGGGCGATCGCTGTGATGGCCGACGCGGCTTCCGGTACGGAGAAGAAACCTGCAATCGGGTCTGATGCGGTCACCAGCAAGGCGGCGATGAGAAGCCCGCGCACGACGAGAGCCGAATGGTTGGTCGCGACGAACCGGGGTTCGTCGCCGTCGGGCGCCTGCACGATCATTCGGTCGACACCGAGATCGGTCAATGCATCGAGAAGTTGCAGAAGAAGCGTCAGAATGGCGGCAACGCCGAAATCGCCCTTCGCAAGCATGTGGCCCAGCATCGCATTGCGGGCGAACGACATGACCTGCGAGGCCGCGAACCCCGACATCAGCAGAGCGCCTTGTCCAGCCACCCGCCGCACAACTCCCGTCTCCGTGGCTTCGGGTTGATGGGCCATTTCTCAGGCTTTCGTCGCAGCGATTCTGGCCGGTAGACGGCGGAGCAGTCCGGCAAAAGGACGGGCCGCAATCCGTCCGGCTTCCCGGTCGAGACCGAAGCCCGACAAGCGCAAAAGAGCGCAGGTGGTCTGCATCCAGCGCGGCCGGAGCGCATGGCTCCACTTGGCGCGGAACGCCTCTTCCATCGCAAAAAAGTCCACGATCTTGTTGCCGCCGGAGAGATGGTGCAGGTGGAAATCGATCACCCATGCGCTGTGGCCGGCCACATCCGCGTTGAGGCACAGGTCGGCTCCATAGAAATGGAAGCCTTCCAGATCCACCGAGCAGCCGATGCGCGCGGAACGCTTCACAACGATGAAGTTTTCATCGAGGCTCATGACCTGAACCGGAAGGCTGCCGGAATGCCGCCCGGCGCCATGCGGATCGCTAATGCGAAAGGCGAGACGGCCCGGAGCAACGCCGCCCGCGTTTCCGGCGAGCGCCCAGTTGGGATCGCGTCCGTCGAGTTCGGACAGGCGGCGATCGAGGGCGTCGATCCCGTCTTCGAGCAGCCGCACGTCCTGATGGCAAAGGATGACGTAATGCCCGCGCGCCGCATTGAGAAGGGCGTTGAGTCCCCGGTATGCACCGCATTGATCCGGGCCGCCGTTGTTGAGATAGAGATATTCCGAGGTGGCGCTGTCGAAACCGCGCGCCGCGAACGTCTCGCGCATCTCGGCGTATTGATCCAGCCGCGTCACCAGCGTGCAGATGGAATACCGCGGCAAAGTGGACCCGGAATGGGCCACCGCCGTGATGACCCGAGGTTCGCCTGCACTCATGGAAGGCTCCGTGCGGTGGCGGCCAGCAAAGGCGTGGGAGACGTTGTTTCGACGGCAAATTCAGCTTTCGGATAACCGCGACGCCAGTCGGCGCGGGCGTTCCAGATCGTCCGCCAGACGTCGGCGGCTTCGCTGTTGCCATCGCTGTTCGTAATCAGCGCGCGTGCGGAGCAGGCGATCCATCGCGAAAGCGGCCACATGGACAGCAGGAATTGACCGGCCGGCACGGTGAAACGCGGCCAGTGCCGCTCGATAAGCGTCGCCTTGGCGGCGAGCAGCTTCACCATCTTCTCGGCCCGCGTCTTCTCCGAGGCGCCACCCAGATGCACGATCGTGGCCTCCGGCGTGACGAGTGGCCGGGCGCCGATACGCCGGGCCCGGAGGCAGAGGTCGGCCTCCTCGCCATACATGAAGAACCGGGGATCCAGCCCGCCAAGCGCCATCCACACGGTACGGGGCATGAGAAGGAAGCACCCCGAGACGATATCGACCTCGCGAACCGTATCTCGCATCCAGCCGCCATAAGCCTCCGGATTGAACCACGGTGAACTCGGGAAAAGCCCGGCCAGTCCCGTCGCGCGCATGACGAGATTGTGGAGCGTGATGCGCTGCCAGCACGACGCCGAATTGAGGCGGCCGTCTGCGAAGACGGTTCGCCCACCCCAGATGAGCGCCCGCTTGTTCGCGCGCGCAAACGCCACGAGACGGTCGATCGCGCGATCCTTCACGATCGTATCCGGATTGAGCAACAGAATGTACTCGCCGCTGGCATGCTCGGCAGCCAGATTGTTGCCGCGGCCGAAACCGATGTTGTCCGGGAGTGCAAACAGCTTCGGTGCTGCGGGATGTGAGGCGATTGCTTCCTGGGAGCCGTCGGAGGAGTTATTGTCGACCACGATGATTTCGTAACTCACGTCCTTCGTCTCGCGAATGGCCGATGAGATCGCTTCCAACGTCAACTCCCGCGTATTGAAGCTGACGATCAGAATAGAAACGTCGATGCGGCCGGACGAGGTCACGCGCAGATGCTCCGGATGGCGCCGGGCGCGAAGGCGTTAACGGTTTGTCAACGGCAGGCGCGTCCGGGCAGGGATGGTTCAGTGCAGTCAAGATGCGCTGCGCCGTTGAGAAAATGATTAACGCTGCTGAGGCACAGTTTCCCCGATCGCTCCGGAGAGAACGGGGCCCTGCGGTACGGAACTGAAAATCTCATGCGCAATGCTGACGCTCTCGCCGAGTCGCACCTGCCGGGCTCAGGCCTGCGCCGCGAGTATGATGGCATCATCTGTATCGGCGGCTCCGACTGGTGGTATCACAACAGGGGCCACTTCGATTTTCAGGTGATGCGCCGCTTTGCGCGCTCCATGCCCGTGCTGTATGTCAATTCCCTCGGCGTGCGCATGCCGGCCCCGTCGAACCCCACGGAATTCGTGGGCAAGATCAGGCGCAAGCTGAAGAGCCTGTCGCGGGGTGTCGTCAACGTCGAAAACGGCTTCTGGGTTTTCTCGCCACTCAGCGTTCCGGGCGCGCAGGGCCGGAAAGTGTCCGGTTTTGCCCTCGCCCCGCAGATCCGTCACGCTGCGCGCAGAGCTGGCATCACCAAACCCCTTCTATGGATGCACTGTCCGGCCGGAGCCGGCCTCGCGGCTGATCTGAAGCCGGTTACGACCGTCATGCAGCGGACCGACCGGTTCGAAGCTTTCCCCGAAGGCGACCCGGTGCTTCTCTCGCAGCAGGTCGCAACCATCCGGAAGTCGGCGGAACTGGTCGTCTATTGCGCGCCGCACCTTATGGCCGAAGAACAAGACCAGGTGTCGCGGCAGCTGCTCGTGACGCATGGGGTCGATGTCGAAACGTTCGTCGCGGAAGGCTCCAGCAGTGCTCCGGCGCCCAGTGATGTGGCGGTGATCCCCGGCCCCCGCGTCGGGTTCATCGGTGGGATCGACGCCCACACCTTCGATCCCGACCTCTTCATCTCCGTCGCCGGACAGCTGCCTGGAGTGAACTTCGTCATGATCGGCAGTTGTTCACTGCCGCAGGGATGGTGCGACCTGCAGAACGTGCATTTCCTCGGCCGCAAGCCCTACGATGTCGTGGCGCGCTACATGGCGGCGATGGACGTTCTCATCATGCCCTGGAACCGCAGCGAGTGGATCAAGGCCTGCAATCCGGTCAAGCTTAAGGAATATCTCGCCGTCGGACGACCGGTCGTCACCACGGACTTCCCCGCCCTCGATGGTTGGCGCGATCTCGTCCGCACCGCGGATGATGCCGAGACATTCGCCGCCGAAATCCATTCAGCCCTTACGTCGGCCTACGATCCCGAGCCGGCGCGCAGCCGGGTATCGAGCGAGACGTGGGACGCCAAGGCCCAGATGATCCGCGATGGCTTCTCCAAAATCGGCCTCGTCTGGTCCCCGTCGACGTCTCGATCAACGTCGCGGACGGGTCTGCCCGTCGCAAAATCCGCCGTCTGACGGCGGTTGAGCACCGATCCCGGCCCTATCGCCCAGTGGCCGACCTCGACTTCAGGCCGGCACGGCCGCGCCGGGAATGGCGGCGCCGCGCTTGGGTCCAATGAAACTCGGATGACGGCGTACCGGCTGCGCGGCCGGCGCGATGGCCCGCTTCAGAGCCTTCGGGTCGGCCAGCGCGCCGCCCATCCCGAGGAAGAAGTAGAACAAGGCGTGCGGCACGTTCCAGAAATGCACCGTGGCACCAAGAAGGCAGATCGCCACGAGCGACATCATCCATCCCGCTGACATGCGCTGGCGCAGGTCATCGCGCGCGTTGCGGCCACGTTTTGCCACGCCATATCCGAGGAGTCCTATTCCCGTCACGAGCAGCAGGAATGCCGGAATGCCGGCCCGCAACGGAAGAACGAGCCAATAGGCGTCGATCGTCGAGGACGCCATCCACTTTGGGCGTTCCCAATCGCCACTGCCGATTCCGATCCAGGGGCTTTTCCAGAGGTTCTCCAGGCCGTACTCCCATATCAGCATGCGATAGAAGCCGGTCCAGGGGTCGAACGTGGCGATGGAAATCAGGATCTGAAGCGGTGACCGGTTGGCAACGAGGGTCGCACCCACATAGAGCCCCAGGATAATCGCCAGCGTGATCGGTGTGCGCAGAGAAATCGATGCCGTTGCCCGGTTCCAGATCAACAGTCCACCCTGCACGCCGAGGCTGAGCAGCGGCGCCGACGACATGGACAGCATCGCCGCCACGGCGACGACGGCGGCCCGGACGTAGCGCCACGTTCGACGCGGCTCCGACATCCAAACCAACGCGAACATCGCGGCGCAATAGGTTCCGTAGTGAATCGGATGGTCGAACGTCGATCCGGCGCGAACAATGCCCTTGCGGAACTCGACTTGCGCAACCTGTCCGCCGCCGAGAAGCTGGCGCAGGGCTTCGTGGGTGAAATAGCTTCCCGTCAGCGTATCCAGTAAGGCGAGGGAACCGGCAACCACGATCGAACAGAAGACGACACGAATGGCCGCCTGCAGCGTTTCCAGATCGCGAATGTAGGCGCGCGCGATCGTATAGGCGCCGAGACTTTCGAGCGCCCACGATCCACCGAACACAAAGCCGGGGTTGCCATCGTGGTAGGTGAAGGCGAACGTCTGCCAGAAAGCCAGGCCGAAGAAGGGAATGTCGTACAGTTTGAGACGGCAGTCCGGGCGCGTCAGAAGGCGCCAGATGGCGAACGGAATGAAGATCAGGAAGACGACACGGTGCAGCGACAGGCGCAGATCGCTGACCTCGAGCGAAAACTCGGTCGGCGAGATGAAGCTGAAAATGGCCAGAATGACCGGCAGCGGTGTCCGTCGAAAGGCGTCCAGCATTACCGGTCTCCTCCCCCCGCTGGGTGATCGGCGGCTTCAATAGGCGTTGCGGCCTGTCAGCACGGCACCGAAGGTCTGCGCGATGATCTTCGCATCGAGCGACAATGACCAGTTGCGAACGTACGCGAGGTCGGCAGCGACACGGCCTTCGACGCAGCATCGCGTGCGTGTCTCGCCACGGAAGCCGCGCACTTGGGCAAGTCCTGTTAGTCCGGGCTTCACCTGATGCCGCTGCGGATAGGTGGCGACCATCGCTGCAAACCGGTCGTCGTGCTCGGCCAGATGCGGGCGCGGACCGACGAGCGACATGTCTCCCCTGAGGACGTTGATGAGCTGCGGCAGTTCGTCGAGACTCGTGCGGCGAAGGAACCGGCCGACGCGCGTGACACGCGGATCGCGGGGCGTTGCCTGCTGTCCTTCATCGGCGGTCCGGCGCACGGTCATCGTACGGAACTTGAGCACCTCGAAGGGCATCTGGTTACGCCCGCTCCTGAGTTGGCGGAATAACACGGGGCCGGGACTGTCGAGCCTGATTGCAAGCGCGATCAGAGGGAACAGCGGCAGCGCCACGGCTAGAAGAAACGCGGCAACGACAATATCCTCGCCGCGTTTCAGGATGCGCTGCCAATCATCGATCGGCTTTTTTTTTTGATGTCGAGAAGGCCCACCGTTCCAACGGCCGAAACGGAATGTGCCGGGCCCACATCGAGGAAATCCGACGAAATGTGCGTGACGACGTGCAGCGTCACCGGCAGGGCTTCCAGCTGACGGACCACGGCCGCGATACGCAGATCGGCCGACTGAGGCAGAGCGATGATAATCTTGTCGATCTCGTTGTTGCGCGCGGCGGCGACCAGATCGTCGAGCCGCCCGTTGACGTCGAGCCCCTCCGGATTGATGCGGTCCGTCGCGGCGCGGTCATCGAACACGCCGGCGAAATGCACGCCCGAGGGCACAGCCTCCAGATGTTCCTTGACACGGCGAGCGATGTTGCCGGCGCCGAAGACCGCGATCCGCTCGTCGAACACGCCTTTCTTGGTCAGATGCGCATAAAGCGGGGTGGCCACGGCGCGGTTCAGAAGGAGAAGCGTGAACCCACTCGAGAGGCCGACGCTCAGCCAGACCCATTCGTGCGCCCCGCGCAGCGCATAAGGCATTCCATGACCGAGAAGGCCGGTCATCGTGACCACCAGAACACCGAGCAGCAGACCCGGCCGCACCGGAAAATCGTTCAGCTTATCCGGTGCATACATCCCATTGAGCCGCAGTACCGTGTGCACGATGATCGCAGCCGCGACAGCGGATTGGAGAAGCAGCCGCCAATCGCTGACGATCCCACCCGCACTTCCATAGATGAGGGCCGGCAGCACGCAGGCGCAGACCACGGCAGCAACGTCCGCCAGGCCGACGAGATCGGCGGCGAGTTTCCGAGGCAGGCGCCGGCGGGGCGTCTGCGCAACGGTCTGCTGGACCTTTTCTGGAGCGCTGGTGATCGCGTGGGAGGGGGGGGCGGCGGCGACTTCGGCTACGGCGGCTGTCATGGCTGCTCCGGATACGCAAACAGAGGGACAACTTTCAACGGAAAGGTGAAAGAGAATTTCCGGAATGGAGTTTGCTCGTAACCCGCTAAAATTTGATTGAAATAAGACAGATTCGGTCGGAATGGCGTGTCGTAAGGGGTGAGTCGCCGACGTCACGCCGCCCGGGCAAAGCGGCGGGGAGCAGCGCTGCCCATGCCGGTTCCAAGCGCGAAGCTTTCTTCCATGGCGTCTTCCGCCACGCTGTTCATGACCACACCCGCCACTTTGTCATGGTTGATGCCAAGGCACTGAAGCGCGCGTCTGGCAAGCTGCTTGGGGGTGCGCCGCCACGTCGTGACAAAAACGATCTGATCCGCGTAGTCGGCGAGCACCCGGGCATCGACGACAGGCAAGAGCGGCGGCGTATCGATGACGATGACGTCGAATTGCGACTTCAGAACCTCGATCGTGCCCGACATCCGCCGCGACCCGAGCAATTCCGGCCGGCCCGTTTCCATAGGCGAAGGTCCCATGGCCGGCAGGAAGTAGAGCCCGGAGACTCGGTCGTGGAGGATGGCGGTTTCGACCGGCTGCCCCCGAGCCAGCGTATCAAGCAGGCCGCTGGCACGCTGCGGCGCAAACTTTCGCGTCAGCGGCGACCGTCGCAGATCGCCATCGACGAGAAGAACACGCTGGCCGGTGATGGCATAATGATGGGCGAGATTGGAGGCGATGACGTCGGTGCCCTCGCCCGGCAGGCTCGAGGCGACCATGACCACGCGCGAACCTGTTGTGCGGTGGCGCATATCAATCTCGCGGCGGATACCGCGGACGCTCTCCGCGAAGACGCCGCGCGGGTCTGCAAGGACGAGACGGATCGAGCGCAGCGGATCGGAACCGGCAACCGCCGCGGGTACCGAGGCGATATGGGCGACCTCCAGCGTGCGCTCCACGTCGTCGGGATGGCTGAGCCCTGGGGTCGCGAACTCAAGGACGAGCGCGGCCCCGATCCCGATGCCAAGGCCCGCGATGAGAGCAAGCAGAGCGAGTTGAAGACGCTTGGGCGAGGAGGGCACGAGCGGCGTATCGGCCTGCTCGACGATGCGCGCGTCCGGCAGCTGGAGATCCTGCGTTTCCGACGTCTGTTTGTAGCGGACGAGCAGGGATTCGTAGAGCTGCTTGGACGTAGCGGCCTCGCGCTGCAGTTCCAGTAGCCTGACCGAAGCTTCCTTCGTCGCCGCCTCCTGTTCCTTCAGCGTGGTCAGCGACTGCCGGAGCTGCATTTCCCGCCGTTCCGCGACCACGTAGACGTTCTTGAGGTTGGCAACCTCGCGCTCCACTTCTTCCGCCAGTTGGGCTTCTGCTTGAGCGATCTCGGCGCGAACCTTTTGCATTTCCGGATGCCGCGGGCCATAGCGCGTCGCAAGTTCCGCTTCTCTCTTGCGGGCGGCAGCAACCGCCTCTTTGAGGACCCCGACAGAATTGCTCTGGATGACTTCGGAAATCGTGGATGTGCCCCCCGGCATTTTTACGAGCCGCTGGGCATTTTCATATTTGGCCTTGGCCTCGGCCGTCGCACTGCGTGCCGAGACCGTCTGTTCCATCAACCGCGCCATTTCCTTTTCCGAGAGAACGTTCCCTTCGGAATCGAAGATATTGTTGTCGGATTTGAACATCGCAACTTTGCGCTCGGCATCGGCGACGCGCTGCTGCATTTCCGCCAACTTACCTTCCAGAAGCTGTGTGGCAAATCCCGAAGCCTGCTTCTTGTTGGAGAGATTGCCGGCGATGTAAACCTCGGCAATCGTGTTGGCGATGCGCGCCGCCTTTACGGGGTCACCGGCCGTGAACTTGATCTCCAGAAGCAGTGTGGTGCGCACTCTTGTGACCTTGAGGCGTTCAAGGAACTGAACCGCCATTTCGTCACGTTCCGGCATGCTTTCGCCGGGCTGAACCCGCCCCACGCGCGTACCATTGGGATCCTGGTCGAGCCGCGCCGGATTTGCATTCACGGATGACCTGGACGCGGTAGCACTTTCCGGCAGGAGGCGGCCAAGGCCCACGGCATGCATGAGTTGGCGAACGCGTGAAGGCGGCCGGAATTCCTCGTCGTCGCGCAAATTGAGAATGTCGATGACCTTCAGCGCGACAGCCCTTGAAGAAATGACCTCGACCTCGCTGTCGATCGACGCATTGTCGCCCTTCAAATCCTCGACGACGCTGTCGACCTGCGAAATGGTCTTCTTGCGGGGATCGATCTGGACCACCGCCATGCCCTCATAGCGGTTCGGCATCAGCATGGCGAAGGAAGTGCCCGCAATAGTCACAGCGCCGGCGATGGCGGCAACAAGCGAGAGCCTGCGGCGCACGGCATTGAAGGCGCGTTCGAGGCTGAATGCCCCGCCACCCTTCTCTTCCATGCCTGGTTCCACCATGCTCATGCGGCGCTAATAATCCCTCAGAAGCTCAATGTTCCACTCACGCGGACGATGCTGCG
>JBLMYE010000003.1:0-6265 GCA_050258115.1 Deltaproteobacteria bacterium
GAATTCAGGAGACGCCGAAGATCGAAGCAAGCTCCGTTAAGGCCCTGTGGCTGCATTTATTCGATGAGACCATTGCTGGACTCATTATGATCAGCGCCCTCGTCCTCACCGGGTTCGGCCTGCTGATTGCCATTGGCGTCGTGTACAATAGTGCCCGAAGCGCCTTTCACGAACGGGCCTGGGAATTGGCCAGTTTGAGAATCCTCGGATTCACACGTAACGAAGTCTCCTTAATTCTCATCAGCGAGCTAGCCGTGGAGGTGCTCCTGGCCATTCCCGTCGGTCTGTTAGCCGGCCGACTTCTTATCGAGTTGATCGTGGCCCTGCGAGTTCAAGAATCGTTTCAGATACCGGCCATTATCGAGCCAACGACCTATGCTGCGGCAGCCCTAATCGTATTGGCTGCCGCGCTTGCCAGCGCATTCGCGATTCGACGTCGAATTGATCACCTCGACCTCGTCGCTGTGTTAAAGACCAGAGAGTAGACATGCCCAAGACCTGGAGCCTGATCTTCGCCGGACTTGTGTTCGCTGCGCTGGCGGCCTTCACGCTGTTCAAGGGGTCCCGGGCTATCCTCGTCGAGACCGCAGCCGTCGTGGCAGAGCCGTTCGAAGCCGTGATCGAGGAAGACGGCCGCACCCGAGTACGTGATCGGTTTATCGTTTCGGCTCCGTTGGCAGGACGTGTCCCACGCTTCCCACTGGACGTAGGCGACGCCGTGACGACCGGTGAAACGTTGACCAAGATCTCACCCAACATCTCCCCGCTTCTGGAGCCCCGCGTGCGGCAAGAACTGGAAGAGAAGGTCGGTACAGCCCTGGCCGCTGTCGAAGAGTTCACCGCATTGAAAGAACAGAACGAGGTCCTCCTTCAGCGATTGCGTGTTGACCTAGAACGTACGACCAAGCTCCGAGAGAGGGGGGTGGCCAGTATCGCTCAGTTCGACCGAGATACGTTTGCCGTCTTGGCCGCCGAGCGCGAAGTCTCCGCCGCCGAGCGCCGCCGCCATGCCGCCGAACATATTCTTGAGCAGGCACGCGCCGCACTAAAGCGGAGTGGAGAGAACGGGGCGGGTGAAGATTTCCCCGTGACATCCCCCATCAACGGGCGCGTCCTGCGCATCATCCAGGAAAGTGAAGCGGTCGTCGAGCTCGCTGCACCACTCGTCGAGCTGGGCGACACGGCCGATCTGGAAGTCATGATCGATGTCCTGACGTCCGACGCCGCAAGCATCAAACCTGGAGACAAGGTACTCCTCGAGAGATGGGGCGGGCAAAAACCTCTTGAGGGTCGCGTGCGACGTGTCGATCCGTCCGGATTCACGAAAATCTCCGCCTTGGGCGTAGAAGAGCAACGTGTCTGGGTAATTGTCGATATTGTTTCGCCGAAGACTGAATGGGCCGCTCTTGGCGACGGCTATAGGGTTGATGCCCGGATCATCGTTGACACGATGAATGAGGCGATTGTCATTCCGGTCGGATCTTTATTCCGGCGGGGTGACGCCTGGTATGTCTTCGCTATCGTCGACGGCGTTGCTCGGCTTCGACAGGTTGATGTTATCCGCCGCTCAGGCCGGCGCGCCGCGATCTCCTCCGGATTGAAACCAGGAGAGCAAGTCGTGGTTTATCCTCCGAACTCACTCACTGACGGCTCGACAATTAAAACCCACTGAATCGGTTCGGCCATGTGTGCGTAACTGCGAGGCACGTCGCGCTTCAGTCCGGGCCTTGATCTGCAGTCAAGGATGGATGGGTGCCGCCGCGACCAAAGCCATGTCGGGCGGCCATGACGTCCGCAAGAGGTCATGGACTGCCTTTGTTATAGACACTCAACTGTCCGCTATTCGTATCAAGCTGACCTTGGTCGGAACGGCCGACAGCGCCCGCTGCGCGGCGTTGTCCATTTAACGTCCTCACCAATTGGCACAGTTGACCACGACCATCTCGACACATGGCATTGGAATCCACACAATGGCCTATAATAACGCCGAGGATTGCCATGGCCGACAATGACAAGGATCCTCCCATTATTTTCTCCCGTAACAGCGGGTATGTGAAGAAGGACGGAGTTACCGTTGAACTCTGCATCTATCGCCTTGAGTACACAAAGTGGACACTCGAGGTTATTGATGCATAAGGCACGTCGACTGTTTGGGATGACGGGTTCGAGACGGATGATGCCGCTTACGCTGAATTTCAGAAAACAATCGTGCAAGGAGTGCTCGAGCCCCAGCCAACCGCGTCGGAACGAGCGAACTAAACAAAGCCCGCATTGCCACTGGTGTCCTAGCTAGAAGGACCAGTATTTCGCCCGTAAAGGTAGATACTGTACTTTCCGCGCCCGGGCCACTTCCCCTCTCAAAGTTGTTGACGCTCTTAGGCGTGGACGCCTGCACTTGCTGCGATAAATGCAGAAGCTCCTCAACCGCTTCGTTGGGATCGAGCGTTGGATGCTCTTCGACTTGCTCTTCCGACAGTCCGCCGATACGCCGGACTTCATCGAAGATGCGCTTGTACTGATCCGCACTGCCGACCTTCGTGAGAATCACCCTGACCTGTTCGGGCGTGGCGTCGTCGGCAATCTTGATGTCGGCTTCGCTGAAAGGCCAGAGCTTACGCTCCTGCTCTTTCGACAACTTGTTCCGACCAGACCCAAGCTTCTGCGACTTGAGATCTCGAATCATGGTCTCGCGCTCGCTTGCGCAGCAGCCGGTCGAACTTCTTCTCCAGCCTCATCCGCTCTTCGAGCAATGGATCACGGGGCCGCTCAAGCTAGAACTTGAATTTGGCCTTCAGCTTCTCCAATTCGGCCTCAAGTTGTATCTTCTTCCGCGCATCGTAGTCCACCGAGATGCGCAAGGCGCCAAAGACGACATCCTGCTCATCCGCCTTGCTCCTCCCTCCGCCGATCCATTGCTTCAGCGACACTCGACTCATGCCACGACGGACAATGCCATCAGTGGCGGCCCGCTTGAGGTCGTCGTTATCCAGCTTGGCTCGCTCGTAGACAATCGAGTAGTTCGGCGGCAGGCGTGTCTTGATGGGATTGATCTGAAGCTCCTTGCGCTCTCCGATCTTGACGAGCTTGCTGAAGGCGGCCGGACTGAAGTCCAGCTTCTTGACGAGGGCCTTCTTGTCGTCGTCAGCTAGGGTTTTCGCTGCTTCGGAGCAAAGTGCTGCCGTTTCAAGGACGCTGTCTGTGGTCTTGCGCCAGCATGTGTTGATCTGCTTGGCATAGCCGGCGATCGTAGGAGTCGTTGTCATGTTTCCTCCTCCCGGACGTTGGCCGGTGAAATTGATTTTTCCATTCTGAGAAGGAAGGGCGGAACAGTCGCTGCGAGGCGAAGTGCTGATTATTTGCCAGCGCTCGCGCAACCTGCCGACAGTTCAGATCAGCTCAGACACTCTCATGGAGATCCACGCCCCATTGCGCAATAAAACAATATGAAAATTGGCCATTGCAGAAATGGCCACATATAAGATCAAAAACCAAATGAGCCGCCTATTTTAAATAAATGACGCAAATTAGCAGCCGCTCTATTCCATTTTCGCAAAAGCCATTTTTTTGCGTATTGCAACAATCAATTCGCCTTTTCCAGAAAACAATACCCCGGCACGCCGCCCGCGACAGACGGCTCCGCGACACCCGCCTTCCGCAGATCCTCACGATACGACGGCCAATCCATGTTGAGCGGCGGAACTTTGTACCGACCCGTCAACACCCGGACATACCCTTTCGCGCGATCCTCCTTGTTCTCCTCCCAAGCCCCGCCGGCCCGCCAGTGGACCGAGTAGTAGACGAGCCATTGCTGCCACGGCGAACTTTTATACTCATCCATCGCGTCGAAGAGAATGGCATCAGCCTGCTCCCGCGAACATCTCTGTTCCCAGTAGAGGTAGTCGTGCACAATCGCAGGGATCGAATGTCGTCCTAGGACCGAGATGGCCGACCGCGCATACCAGGGCACGCTGGCGAAGTCGGTCACGAAGCCGCTTGGCACCCGAATGATGCGCCCTGTTCGTTTGATCTCGTAGTAGAGATCGTCGACCAACACGAAGTTGGTGCCGTCGCCCTGGAACAGCTGAAGGCTGGGCGTGTTCAAGGCCGCCTTGGTTCCCACGTTCTGCGCGACCGCGCAATCTACGAACCCAGCCATGATGGCCCAAAGAACGATGAGCGTCACCCGAACAACAGCCATGTGTTCCCTCTCCCAAGACAGCGATCGACATAAGTTTACACGCCAAGAGCCGAGAGCAACTAATGGGAAACGAGTTCCCAAACTTTCCCCGGGGAAATGGTGATGGATGCAGAAGGCCGCCTTGGGCATGCGCTGCACCTGCGAAATAAGGCGAGCAAGTGCACGTCAGGTCGCGTGATCCCGCTGAACAAGGAATTGCGAACGGCGTTACAGGAGCTTTGCGAGCAAGCCAGCGCGCCCACTTACGTCATCACCACGGAACGGTCACAGCACACAACAGCCAGTGTAATCGTAAACCTATTCGCCAGCTGGTACCACGCTGCTGGCTTACAGGGATGCTTAAGCCCCTCAGGTCGCCGCACCTTCATCACCAACGCCGCCCGCACGATCTCGACAGTTGGCGGCTCATTGCGAGACGTTCAGATGCTGGCCGGTCACAGCGCACTTAGCACCACTCAGCGCTATATCGACGCTGACGCAGAGACACAGAGGCGGGTGGTGGACTTTGGGATAACGCTACCAGGCGGAACTCCGACCGCTGGAAAGGGTGTTTCTGATCTCGTCAAATGTGAATTCCAAAAGCTGGACAGCAGCTGCCATTCCCTCAGCTTCCTTCTCTATGGTCGCTCCTTCCGTCGTGGCCAACTTCACACTGAGTAAGCAACGTGCTTCAAGTTCATCGAGCCATCCGCCCGGCTGCGTGTCGTGCTGCTTTGCCAGAGCCTCTACCGAATTCTTCAAAGCTTCGCGCAAGCCAAAGATTATGAAGCCTAGCGTATCTGGATCTCGCGGTAGATTGATCTCTGACATCGATGCGCTCCCTGTTTCGTTTCCGCAGATCCCGAAGCTTTGATATGTGCACCAGCCTCCAAGCCAATGATGGCTAGTCTCCAATTCGCGTCACCTCGAAACCACCTTGACGACTCTGCTCAAGCTCAATGCTATCAACGTCTGGATGCTGCCGCAGGCAAGTGATTGCCACTTCGACAAGGCTGCTGAGTGCATCAGATCTATAGTTCGGGTCGTCCACGTTGAGGCTGAGATCCGTCTCGACCCTCAACAGCTTGGTTAACGTACCGTCGCGCGAAACCCGAACGGCGATCCACGTTGACAATGCGTTGTCGTGCTGGACGATATCCTGTTCCATAATCCACCCGGTTCCCGCTCGCTCATCGCTTCGTTGCTGCGTCCCGCAAGGCAAAGTTTGTTCCATTCGGAACGCTTCTGACCGTGCGATCCGCGGCTACTATGATAATCTATGCCTCGTTCCATCAAGGAGAACAGCATGAAAGGCTTTGTCGCAGATATTGAAGGGCTCACGGAAGACAACAGCGATTACCGCCGTGTACTCTACACAGGTGCGCACCTGCAGTTGGTCCTCATGTCGCTGGAACCTGACGAAGAGATCGGCGAGGAGGTTCACAAGACAGGAGACCAGTTCTTTCGGGTCGAGAAGGGCAAAGGTGAGGTCTGGATCGACGGCGAGAGAACGAAGATCAAAGCCGACGATGCCTTCATAATCCCAGCGGGTGCGCGCCATAATGTCATCAATACGGGCGGCAAGCGCATGAAGCTGTATACGCTCTACAGCCCGCCCCAGCATCACGATGGCTTTGTCGCCACCAATAAGTCAGACGCCGACACATCAACAGAGCACTTCGACGGCGACATCACCGAATAGCTTCAAGCATTGTGGCGCGATCGGAATGCAAGAGACACATTTTGATGTTGGAGACGAAGCATGGCAGATCTACACACCCGCGAGAAGCAACTGAGAGAACGCCTGACCGTGTTGGAAGGGCGACTTCACCGGATCGAACGGCATCTTGAGCAACCCGCAGACAAGGATTGGGAGGAGAATGCAACGGCGTCAGAGATGGACGAAGTCCTTGACGAGTTAGGACACGCAGGTAACGCCGAGGTGCAGGCAATCTACGCCGCGCTTGAGCGTTTGAAATACGGAACCTTCGGAAACTGCGCCCGATGTGGAGAAAAGATCTCCGAAGAGCGCCTCGACATCCTGCCAGATACCCCGTTATGCAAGACCTGCGCACGCGAAGTCGCGCA
>JBLMYE010000004.1:0-7686 GCA_050258115.1 Deltaproteobacteria bacterium
TCGCGATGTTCAAAAAGATTCTGATCGCCAACCGCGGCGAGATCGCCTGCCGCGTCATCAAGACCGCGCGCAAAATGGGAATCAAAACCGTGGCGGTCTATTCGGACGCGGACCGCGACGCCCTTCACGTCGAGATGGCCGACGAAGCGGTTCACATCGGCCCTGCCCCAGCCGCGCAGTCCTATCTGATCATCGACAAGATCGTCGCAGCATGCAAGGAGACCGGCGCTGAGGCCGTTCACCCCGGTTACGGCTTCCTCTCCGAACGCGAAGCCTTCCCAATCGCGCTGCAGAAAGCGGGCATTGTCTTCATCGGCCCCAATCCCGGCGCGATCGCGGCGATGGGCGACAAGATCGAATCCAAGAAGGCCGCGGCCGCCGCCAAGGTCTCGACCGTCCCGGGCTATATGGGCGAGATCAGCAGCGCCAAGCATGCCGTCGAAATCGCCGACAGCATCGGCTACCCGGTCATGATCAAGGCTTCGGCCGGCGGCGGCGGCAAGGGTATGCGCATCGCATACAATTCCAAGGAGGCCGCCGAAGGCTTCGAGCTCGCCCGCTCCGAGGCCAAGTCGTCGTTCGGCGACGACCGCTGCTTCGTGGAAAAGTTCATCGAGAACCCGCGTCACATCGAAATTCAGGTGCTCGGCGACAAGCACGGCAACGTCGTCTACCTCGGCGAGCGCGAATGCTCCATCCAGCGCCGCAACCAGAAAGTCCTCGAGGAAGCGCCTTCGCCCCTGCTGGATGAAAAGACCCGCAAGGCCATGGGCGAACAGGCCGTCGCGCTCGCCAAGGCGGTCGGCTACGACAGCGCCGGCACCGTCGAATTCGTCGCCGGTCAGGACCGCTCGTTCTACTTCCTGGAAATGAATACGCGCCTTCAGGTCGAGCATCCCGTTACCGAGATGGTGACGGGCATCGATCTCGTCGAGCAGATGATCCGCGTTGCGGCGGGGGAAAAGCTGCCGTTCAAACAGTCCGACATCAAGCTGAATGGCTGGTCGGTCGAAAGCCGCGTCTACGCCGAAGATCCCTTCCGCAACTTCCTGCCCTCCATCGGCCGCCTCGTGAAGTACCGCCCGCCGGCCGAGGGTTCGCGCTCCGGTGCCACCATCCGAAACGATACCGGCGTCTTCGAGGGCGGCGAGATCTCGATGTACTACGACCCGATGATCGCCAAGCTGGTAACGCACGCTCCCACCCGCGAACAGGCGATCGCGGCCCAGGCCGACGCGCTCGATTCCTTCTATATCGATGGTATCCAGCACAACATTCCCTTCCTCCAGGCGGTCATGCAGCATCCGCGCTGGATCTCGGGCAAGATTTCGACCGGTTTCATCAAGGAAGAGTACCCGGAGGGGTTCAAGCCTCGGACGCCCGAGGGCGAGGAGCGCCGCATCCTGGCTGCCGTCGCCGCCGTGATCGACCATCAGCAGAACTCCCGCCGGCGCAAGATCACCCATCAGATGTCCGGAACCGCGGTCAGCTTTGCCAAGACCCGTGTCGTGAAGATCGGAGACGATCTCATCCGCATGGGAGTGGCCGGTGAGGGACATTCCTACGCCGTCACCATGCTCGGCAGCACCGGGGAAGCCGGCGAAACCGTCTCGATCGTTTCGAATTGGACGCCGGGAGAGCCGGTCTGGCACGGCAAGTTCAACAATCGCGACGTGTCCATCATGGTCCGCCCGCGATTGAACGGGCTGACCCTTTCTTATCGCGGCATCACGGTTCCCGTTTACGTCTTCACGACGCGAGAAGCCGAATTGGCGTCGCTGATGCCCGTCAAGGTCGCCGCCGACATGTCGAAGTTCCTGCTCTGCCCGATGCCGGGACTGGTGAAAGCGATCAATGTCGAGGAGGGTGCGGAAGTGAAAGCCGGCGATCCGCTCGCGGTCGTCGAAGCCATGAAGATGGAAAACATCCTGCGCGCGGAGATCGACGGAAAGGTCAAGAAGGTCAATGCCAAGGCAGGCGACAGCTTGGCTGTGGACGCGGTCATCCTCGAATTCGCCTGAGACAGGCTCGGAACGCGACCACGAGATCGAGGCCGGGCCTGCGTCGCAGGTCCGGCCTTTGTCTTTTCGTTACAGGGACAAGCAGCCAACCTGCCTTCCGCTTTCCCATGCCGGGATGCGATCTCACCGTTCCGTTTGGCCCGGTCTCCCGGCAGCAGCTAGTCGCTCGCGTAACGCCCGCACTCCCTCCGGAGCATATCCAATATCGGCTCGTACGCGTCTTCATCCCGGGCCTCCGGGTAGACGAGATAGACCGGATAGACGAACCGGCGGGCGCGCTTGGGCTGCTTTAATCTTCCCCGCGACAGGTATGGCTTGACGAGCCGCATGGGGAAATATGCCGAAAGCTCATTGGTCAGAACGTAATCGAGCGGCATGTTCCCGAGGTCGAGCGATAGTCCTGGCTTGATGAGTTCCGGATAGGCTGCCGCGTGATCCTGCTGGAAATCGGCCCCCCAGTTGATGAAGACGTAGTCGCTGTTGCCCTTCTTGCCCGCTGCCCGGCTGCTGCTGACGAGCACGAACTCTTCATCGAAAAGATGCTCGACGGTATGTCCGGGCGGCTGGATGGGCCGGTACATGACCGCAAGATCGAGCGTTCCTTCGATCAGCCGTTGGGTCAGCACGTCCTGAAGGGCGGCTGACGCAGAGATGGCGATATCGGGCGTCTCCGTCCTCAGTTTGGAAATCGTTTTGAGCAGCACCCCATGCCACAGCGTAGCCGGCGCCCCGATGGCGAGGTGATCGCGGTGCTGGTCGGACAGCGATACTTCCAGTTGCGCTCTTTGCCACACGCGAACGAGTGCGAGCGCATGCTTGTGGAACTGCTCTCCCGCTGCGGTCATGTCGGCGCCGGTCTTCGAGCGTTCGAAAACGGGACGGCCGAGCAGGTCTTCGAGTCCCTTGATTCGGGCGGAAACTGTTGATTGCGTGATGTTCAAGCGCTGCGCGGCTTCGATGAAGCTGCCGGTTTCAGCGACCATGAGGAAGGTGCGCGCGAGATTGATATCCATCCTGCACCGGCGAGTGACGATGACGCTCTCGCTCTATCTATCGAAATTTTCGATAGTGGTCAGCGGAAAAATCCGTTTGAAGCTGGTTTTGATTCTCACCACATTGCACACGTCTCGACGTCGAGTCGGACAAAGACAGCCGTGCAGTCATGCCCGGTGCAAAAACTGAAGGACGAATATCATGGCCAAAGCTGCAAAGAAGCCTGCCGCGAAGAAGGCCGCCAAGAAGCCGGCGGCGAAGAAGAAGAAGTAAGAGTTTCCTGCCTCGTGCCCTGGAACCTTGTCAGTCGGCTCCTCAGAGCTTCGGTGGTTCCAACGGCGGTTCTGATCACCGTTCTCTCCGCCGCACATGCGGCGTCGGTCACAAACCGGGATGATGTCGACCACAAGGTCACGATCGTCGAGGGCGAGACTCAGAAAGACCACGTCCTGAAAAAAGACGAGGTTCTTGAAGGGGTCTGCGAACGCGGCTGCAGCATCCGCATCGATGGGGACGACGTGAATCCGTACGTGCTTGAGGGCACCGAGGTCACGACCATCGAAGGGGGCGATCTCTACGCAGAAGGGCAGGGGCCGTTGGTTTCTCCGCGACCCGGAGGGGCCAGCCAGCCTTCCAAGCCCAGCCCGTAACGCGTCAGGAGTGACCCGAGGCAATTGAATTCGGCACCCGCGCCCATTGTGGCTCGGGTGCCGTTTTCATTTCTCCATCCCTTCCGGCGTTGATCGTGTCGGCCGTCCATCCGGGGTCTCACACTCACCCGACCGCGCAACCTCGTCCGGTCCGGAGACGGGCTCGAGCGGGCCCAGCCGGCGCGAAAAGGCCTCCATCAGCGAATTATCCACAGATTCGAGATCCGCCACCGCGCCGAGTTCCGCGAGGCTCGTGACCGACGATCCTTCCAGTCCGCATGGCACGATCGCCGCAAAATGCGAAAGGTCGGGTGCCACGTTGAGGCTCATGCCATGCAAGCTGATGCCGCGCCGGACCTTCAGACCGATCGCGCCGATCTTGGCCTCCCCGCCAGGAAGGTCGGACCGCCTGACCCACACGCCGGGCCGAGAAGCATCGCTCGCTGCCGCCACGCCGAGCCTATCGAGCGCTTCGATCATGCACGACTCGAGCAATCGGACGAAGGCTCTGACATCGCCTCCGGTGTGGCGGCGCACGTCGAGCAGGGCATAGACGATCCGTTGCCCGGGTCCGTGATAGGTGATCTGCCCGCCGCGATCGGTCGGGAAGACAGGAAACCGCGTTTCCTGGATGATATGCGCGTCGCGGCCGCGAAGTCCCCGCGTCAAGAGCGAGGGATGTTCGAGGAACCAGAGAAGCTCGGGCCGCCGGGCGTCCGCGATCGCGTCCGCTTCGTGAGCCATGAAGGTCACGGCCACGGGGTACGGCACCGGGCTGTGCGAGCGGAGCAGACGAATGGGCGGGTGGCCTCCAATCATGGCATCCGGCGCCTCTGCGGCTCAGGCTTCAGGCTCGCTGATCCCAATCTATCGGCTCCCGGTCCTATGGTGTCCCGCACATTTTGCCAACGGCCCTTGCCCGGCGCCATCGCCAGGTGATGGCACAACTGGTGCGCCTTGCCGCAGGCTCTTGAATTACTTCCCTCCGCGGCCAGGGTTCACGCTTGCCTAATCCAGAGCCGTCTGTTAGTTCCCGTCGCCTCGACAGAGTGTCCGCATCGCGGGCGATCTGTACGGCTTTTCCATACCGCTGAACGGCGCATGGAACGGCCCCAGGGCGGTTGTGGCGGAATTGGTAGACGCACTACCTTGAGGTGGTAGCGGGGCAACCCGTGGAGGTTCGAGTCCTCTCAACCGCACCAGTATCTTTCGATGCGATCGAGGCCGTGTCGGCTGTGGGCTCGGCTCACGGTCCGCCCTCGGCCGCGACGCCCGTACCTCGCGCAAGGCACGCCGCAGTGAATGCGACCCACTTCAGAAACTGAAAAGAGAGAACGGTTTCTGGGTCTCCGTTGCCGCACGCTTCGACCGGACGGACTTCGTTCTGCGCCGATCGCCCTTTGGGCCCTGCTGGTATTCGGCATGGTCGCCAGAAGAGGCTGCGGCCGCACGCGGACGGGCGGGCGCTGAAAGCGATGTCACTTCGGCATCGGCTCCCGACAACGTTTTCAGAACCTCGGGAGACCCGAAGAACGGCATCAGGTGGGCCGGTGCAGCGGTGCCCGCCTCAGGTGCGGCGCTGGCGGCGACCAGCTCATGCTTCGCGGCGGTCCCCGGATGCTCTTTCGCCATCAGCTTGAGCAGATCAGCATCGTAGGTCGCCAGCGGCACGAGAGGAGCCTTGGCGCGCATATGGACGACTTTGTAGCCCCGCTGCTTCAATCCGTTCAGGATCGCTGGCAAGGCTTTTGCCGTTGCGCTCTTGATATCGTGGAACAGGATGATGCCGCCGTTTCTCTGATCAATCTGGGCCAGCGTATAAGAGGCGAGGCGGTCGGCGCTTGCGATGTAGCTATCGTTTGAAACAACGTCCACAGTGAAGGCCGCGATCCCGCGCTGCTGCAGGTGCGCCATCATGGGGTCGCTGTCGCTCAGGCCCGGGAAGCGGAAGAAGGGGGCAATGGGCTGTCTGGCCGCCAGCGCGACCGCAGCGAAACCGCGCTCGATTTCCTCTATCGCCTTGTCGAGGCCCCGCCGCTTCAGATTGAGCGGATGCGACCAGGTGTGCGAGCCAAGAGTGTGCCCACGTGCCATGACATCTTTAACCGTATCGGGATAGGCGATGGCCATCCGCCCTACGGAAAAGAAAGTGGCCTTGGTGCAGAAGCGGTCGAGGGTGTCGAGAATGGACCGCGTGATCCACGGCATTGGCCCGTCGTCGAATGTCAGGACCACTTCACGGGGGCGCAGGAAGTTCTCTTCCCGCTGCAGAACCGAGATCTCGCCGTACAACGGCCCATTGGCCGCATCGATTTCGATCACCCGGTCGACGCCCAAGGCATTGGCCGGGTCCGCGCACGTGCTTTCGGCGCGGGCCGGCACTCCGAAAATCAGGGTGAACCCTAGGCCCACCACGTACAGTGCCAGCCGGTGCAACATCATGATCCTGCCCGCAGTCCCGATTGCCGCGCAGGGTGTCTGATTTCTCCGGTTCGGGCAACAGCGTCGGGTCAGAACGGTGCGATTGTGAGGTTTCCGAGGAACCTCAACGAATCCCGAGAGGATTGGTCGCCCAGCTGTCATCGTCGATGCTGGGCTTCAGGTTGGGACGGACAGGCGGGGGCAGCGCCGCCGGAGCGGCCGCTGGAACCGGCCCCGACGCCGGTACACCTCGATTCTCAGTCGCCCATGGCAGCCGTTCAGCTTCGGCCCCTGAATTCGGCCACACGGCCGACCGTTCGGCGAGCGGCTGGGTCGAAAGTGCAAGCTTGCGGCGCTGGGCTTCCCGTTCGGCCATCGCATCGAACTCGGGCAACGTTGCTGCCGGGCCTTTGGGAACGATGTGTACGATCTTGTAGCCCTTCTGCTTCAGCTCCGAGAGCAGCGCCCTGAGCCCGCCTGCCGTTGCCGGCTGGATGTCGTGGAACAGGATGATGCCTCGACCCTTCTGGGCGAGTTGCTTCATGACGTTCGCGCGCATGACAGAGGGATTACGCGTCAGGAAATCCCGGCTGTCGATGTCGATCGCCATCGTCGCCATGTTGCGCGTCTTGAGATAGGCGCGCATCGCCGAACTTTCGGCGAGATAGGGGAACCGGAAAAACGGGGCCACCGCACGTCCGAGCGCGAGAGAGGTTGCGCTGAGACCGAGTTCGATCTCCTGCTTCGACGCCGCCGCGCCGATACGGTCGAGCCGTTTGTGTGACCAGGTATGCAGGGCAATCGTATGGCCGCGCGCGGCAGTGTCCCGCAGCGTATCGGGATCGGAGAGCGCCATCCGGCCGACCACGAAAAAGGTCGCCTTTACGCATTCCTCATCGAGGGCATCGAGGATCGGTCGCGTATAGCGGCGCATGGGGCCGTCATCGAATGTCAGTACTACTTCCCGCTCGTTGAGGAGCGCAAACGGCTCCGGACCAGGGACGCCGAACCGTGGTCCGCCCGCCGCATCGATTTCCACGACACGTGAAATGCCGAGCGCGTCCGGACGGCCGGGGCAGGAAGCAGCGGGTGCGGTCCCCGGAGTGGTGCTATCCGCCGGACCGGCGCGCAGGGGATAGCCGGCGCCCGCCAGCAAAGCGGCCGCCATTGTCGCGAACACAATGAGAAGCCGCGCGGCAAGTGTCATCAAACCGTCATCCCCCATGCGCCACAGTGCGGTGAGCAAGCGCGCGAATTCCCGATCCGGCGGACATTAACCGCGCCCTTTTTGCGCATGCAAGTTACTGAAATCTGCCTCTGTGCTTTCGCAGCACCACGGTAGGCGGGCCCGCGTACATATGCTAAGGGCGCCCGGCGTTTGGCGATACCGGGCGACGATAGACCGTTTTACAGAACCGACAAGGATCCTGCCTGCGTGACCGACACTGGTTCCAGCCCGCCTCTCCCGGAAGTCGCCCAGGCCTCGACCGAGGACCTGGTGCGCGACGTCTCGGCAGCACTGGCTGCGGGGGCCCCGGCGGCGGCGCGCCAACTCGTGGAGGGGTTGCGCACCCCGGATCTCGCCGAGGTGATCGAGCTTC
>JBLMYE010000005.1:0-9897 GCA_050258115.1 Deltaproteobacteria bacterium
AGAGCAGTTGCCTCCGCCAAAGTCCTGATGCGGCCACCGCTCGACCTTCTGAAAAAGCCCGTGCACCAGAACGCGGCAAGTGCCATTTCGCAGGCTGCGATCCGCGCCACTGGCCAGCAGCTTCTGGATGTGCTTGCCGACTACGGTGTTCGTGGCGAGATGCGCGACATCAATCCCGGACCCGTCGTGACTCTATATGAGTTCGAGCCGACGCGAGGCACGAAGTCCGCACGTGTGATTGCGCTGGCCGACGATATCGCGCGCTCCATGAGCGTGATGAGCGTGCGAGCCGCCGTCGTTCCGGGCCGCAATGCGATCGGACTCGAGTTGCCGAATGCGAAGCGCGACGCAGTCGTCCTGCGGGAAATGCTCGAAAGCGAAGCCTTCCGGGGCTCCAAGGCCATTCTCCCCCTGGCATTGGGAAAATCGATCGGCGGCGAACCCGTAATCGCGGACCTGGCCCGTATGCCCCATCTCCTCGTCGCAGGCACCACCGGCTCCGGCAAGTCCGTGGGCGTCAACGCCATGATCCTGTCGCTGCTCTACAGGCTTTCGCCGGATCAGTGCCGCATGATCATGATCGACCCGAAAATGCTCGAACTGTCGGTCTACAACGGCATTCCGCATCTGCTGACGCCGGTCGTCACCGACCCCCACAAGGCCGTGGCGGCATTGGGCTGGGCGGTTTCGGAAATGGAAGAACGCTACAAGCGGATGGCGGCGCTGTCGGTGCGCAACATCGAAGCCTTCAATCAGCGCGTGCGCATTGCAGCCGATCGGAAGGAAACGCTCGCGCGAACGGTGCAGACCGGGTTCGACCCGGCGACGGGCGAACCGCGTTATCAGACTGAGGTCATCGAGGCCAAGCCGATGCCCTACATCGTCATCGTGGTCGACGAGTTTGCCGACCACATGATTGTCGCCGGCAAGGACATCGAGCAGGCCGTTCAGCGCCTCGCGCAGATGGCGCGGGCCGCAGGCATTCATCTGATCATGGCCACCCAACGTCCTTCGGTCGACATCATCACCGGAACCATCAAGGCCAACTTCCCGACGCGGATCAGCTTCAAGGTCACGTCCAAGATCGACAGCCGGACCATCTTGAACGAGCAGGGCGCCGAGCAACTGCTCGGCCAGGGTGACATGCTCTTCTCGACGGGCGCCGGCGCCGTGACGCGCGTCCACGGCCCATTCGTGTCGGATGAGGAAGTCGAAGCCGTTGCTCGGCACTTGAAAAGCTTCGGCCAGCCGGAATACGTCGAAGGCGTCACTGATGGCGCCACCGACGGCGCCGGCGCAGCCAGCGGGCCTTCGGACCGCCCGGGAAGCGACGACCTGTATGAGCGGGCGCGCGAAATCGTGCTCCGGGAACGCAAGGCGTCCACCAGCTACATCCAGCGCCGGCTTCAGATCGGATACAACAGGGCCGCCGACATCATCGACCGGATGGAACGAGAGGGGTTGATCTCTTCGGCCTCCGGCACCGGCCGGCGCGAGATCCTGAAGCCCGCCGCCTGAGTCGGCGTGGATCGCGGTCATGACGAGTTGCGGTCTTTAGCGAACCGGCTACTTATCGCCCCCGACACGGGATTGCGGCCCTCAGTTCGTCGCATTGTTCGGACATTCGCTCTGAAACTGCGCAAGGCCGCGAATGGGCATTTCGGGGGACATCAAGAATGTGGAGCACTAAAGGAGTGGGCCTAGGCGTGATGCTGGCGGTGTTGGCCGCACTTGGGCCGGCTGTTCACGCTCAAGATGCCAAGCCTCCACAGGCCGCGCCAGCCGCACAACCGGCCGCACCGGCCGCAGCACCTGCAGGCGCACCGGGAGCCGCGGGAACGGCGTGGAGCGCCGAAGTTTCGGCAGGAAATCAAGGCCTTGCACTCGACGACGCGCAGCTGAAGGTGGTCAAGGCCGTAAGCGACTACTTCAACGGGGTGACCTCCCTGAAGGGCAGCTTCGTGCAGACAACGTCCGACCAGAAGAAGATGAAGGGCAAATTCTCGCTTCTGAGGCCGGGGAAGTTCCGCTTCGACTATTCACTCCCGTCTAAGCAGATCATCATCTCCGATGGCGAGTATCTGGCCATTCAGGACCTCGACCTGCGCAACGAAGACCGCATCGCCCTCGACCAGACGCCGTTTCGGTTGCTGCTCCGTAAGGACGTCGATCTCGCCCGCGACGCCAAGATCATGGAAGTCCAGCAGGCCGACGACCTGATGGTGGTGGCGCTTCAGGACAAGAGCCCCGATACCCCCGGCCGTATCAAGGTCTACCTCTCGACCAAACCGGGGGTGGAATTGAAGGAATGGGTGACGACGGACGCCCAAGGCGTTGAAACTCGTGTCGAAATCGGCGATGTCGAACGGGATGCCAAGCTCGACCCGGCAGCGTTCAAGATCCAGGGCGTTAGCAACAATCCGCTTCAGTCGCCACACTGAACGGCGATTATTCGCTGTTGCACTTCAGTACCGCTCAAGCCCGGGTTGGGGATAACCCGGAGATAAGCGATCACATTTCCGTGATCTGGCGGCTGAGGGCCTATTGAAAACGGGCAACCTGCGCTTAACTAATCATCAGACAGGCACGACCGCCACTTATAGGTAGCTCCCCCCCGTCTACCCGGCGATGTGCCTGAGGCGCCGGCTTCCCTCCCGGTGCCTAGCGCGAGAGCGCAAGCGCCCAACTTCGCCCCCCGGAGTTGGGCGCTTTTCTTTGGCGAAATTGCGATGCTGGCGCGGGCGGCTCGGCCTAATGGACGTGCGTGGCGACGGCGGTCCGAGAGGTGGGGGCCGGCACCATGGATGCCTCGACAACCATAGCGTCGATCGCTTTCAAGGAATCCAGAACGGTCGAAAGTCTCGCCGTGATGCGCTGGACGAAATGATCGGCGAGAGAAGAGTCGGCCGCCATTTGGGCCTGCAGCTCCTCGCGGGAGATCCGCAAGGCCCGCACGGTATTCCGGGCGATCACCGTGGAACTGTGCTGTGTTTCTATCAGCATCGCCATTTCGCCAAGCAAGGAACCCGGCGGCACCGGTTCGGCCGGTTCTGACAGCCCAGGCCCGGAAATGCGAACAGCGTCTCCCGAAACGACGATGACCGCGGCGTCGCCATCTTCGTCCTGGCGAATGATGAAATCGCCCGGCTTGTAGACCACGCGATAGGCGCGCCGCGCGATCTCCGTGATCTGGAGCGGCTTCAGCCCCTGGAAAATTTCCAGCTTCAACATCGCCTGAACGAAAGCATCAATTGCCATGACTTGAACCCTGTCATGCCGGAGGCGACCCGACAGCGGCGCCCCAGCTTGTGTCGTCACGGTCTGATGATTCGAGAGCCGGGGTCCAGGGGGCTGTGGGCGACCTGGGGACAGGACGTTGAGAACGCGGCGCCGGCACAGGTCCTGGCCGCGAAGATCTTCATAGGCTCGATCAGGGTTGAAGCCGGTAGCCGCCGCTCTCGGTGATGAGAATCTCCGCGTTTGAAGGGTCTTTTTCGATCTTTTGACGCAAGCGGTAGATGTGCGTTTCGAGTGTGTGGGTCGTCACGCCTGCATTATAGCCCCACACTTCGAGAAGCAGGGTATCGCGCGGCACGACCTTTTCACCGGCACGATAGAGAAACTTGAGAATCGACGTCTCCTTCTCAGTCAGCCGGACTTTGCCGCCTTTCTCGTCGAGCAGTAGTTTTGCAGCCGGCTTGAACGTGTACGGCCCGATCGTGAAGACAGCATCCTCGCTCTGCTCATGCTGGCGCAGTTGCGCGCGGATGCGTGCGAGCAGCACTGCGAACTTGAACGGTTTGGTCACGTAGTCGTTGGCGCCGGAGTCGAGTCCGAGAATCTGGTCGGCATCGGAATCGTTCGCCGTCAGCATGATGATCGGCGGCTTGAAGCCGCCTTTGCGAAGCTGCTTGACCGCCTCGCGTCCGTCCATGTCTGGCAGATTGACGTCGAAGACGAGAAGATCGGGCTGGTCCGCGCGGGCGCGCTCCATCCCTTTTGTCGCCGTATTGGCATCGACAACTTCGAACTCGTCATATAGCGACAGTTGATCCTTCAGCGAGCCGCGCAGATCCTCGTCGTCGTCGACGAGCAGGATACGGCGTGCGGTCATTCGGTCGTCCTCTCGGTGTCGGGCATCTCAGTCTCACGCCGGAATGGCCGGGCGCGGCGCGAATGGCAAGTTATCGCGATCAGGAAAATGATGAGAAAGCCGTCACGAGGTCAACTGTTTGTGAGAGCGCTTTCGAGAAGTTCGACGCGCGGCCTCCTCACCGGGGCCGGTTACGCCCGGCCCTGCGCGCTCGGTCGCTCCGGCAGGCGTGCTCTTAAACGCGAAGGAGACGGTGCTACTCCAGCGGGCACGTTTCTGCTGGAAAGGGTTCTCTACCGCCCCGACCGGTGCTGGCGTCCCCGAACGGGCCTGCACGTCTCGACCCTGTCGCCGGCAGACGGCTGGTGCGATGCGGCGGAGGACCGTAACTATAATCGACCTGTCCGGCACCCCTACCCGGCTTCCGCCGAAGTCTTGTGGCGGTCGGATGGTCTTTACGATGTAATTGTCGTCCTCGACTGCAACCGTCGCCCGCGCATCCGGGGGCGCGGCAGCGCCATTTTCATGCATGTTGCAAGGCCGGGCTACCAGCCGACCGAGGGTTGCATCGCTCTCCGCCGGGCCGACCTTTTGCAGCTACTCGCGGTCCTGAGACGCGGCGCTCGGATACACATTCCCTGACAAAAAAGGCTCCGGTCGCAAGGGCGATCCGGAGCCAGGGAGGAGCACGTCTAGGGGAAGTCCGTGCTCGGGAGAAGCGTGACAGCGGCCCGCGAGGATCGCTCCCCGCGGACCGCCGTGAACTCAGTAGTTGTAGGCGCGCTCGCCGTGGTCGGTGATATCGAGACCCTCGCGCTCCCGCTCTTCGGACGGACGCAGTCCGACGAGGACCTTCACCAGAAGCATGAGGACGATCGTGCCGACCGTGGTCCACGTGATGGTGAAGGCGACAGCCTTCGCCTGGGCGGTCATCTGGGCGACCATGTCGTAGGGCGCGGTCGTCAGTTCGCCGGGCTTGGAGAGGTAGTCCGGGATGCCCGAGCCGCCGAAGTCCGGATTGATGAGAAGACCCGTTGCGAGCGCACCCAGAATTCCGCCGACGCCATGGATTCCGAAGACGTCCAGGCTGTCGTCATATCCGAACGCGTGCTTCACCGCCGAGCAGAAGATGAAGCACACGATGCCGGCGACGAGGCCCAGAACGATCGAGCCGAACACTCCGGCGAAGCCGCAGGCTGGCGTGATGGCGACAAGGCCCGCGATGACCCCCGACACGAGACCGAGAAGAGACGGCTTGCCCTTTGCCAGCCATTCGACGATCAGCCAGGAAAGACCGGCAGCAGCAGTGGCCACGAAGGTGTTGATCGTGACGACACCGATCCAGGTGCTGGCTTCAAGGTTCGATCCGACGTTGAACCCGAACCAGCCGACCCAAAGAAGGGCCGCGCCGATCATGGTCATCGTCAGCGAGTGCGGAGGCATCGCTTCCTTGCCGTAGCCCACGCGCTTGCCGAGCATGAGGCAGGCCACGAGTCCGGCCACACCGGCGTTGATGTGAACGACCGTGCCGCCGGCAAAGTCGAGGGCGCCCCACTTGAAGAGGAGGCCCGCGTCGGCGAGTACGGCGTCGAGGGCGGCCTGAGCAGCGATCTTCGCGTCACCATCGGCGGCTTCTGCTACGGCCTTTGCGGCGTTGCCGAACGCGTCCGGACCGCCCCAGTACCAGACCATATGAGCGATGGGGAAATAGACGAACGTGGCCCACAGCGCCAGGAACAGCATAACGGCGGAGAATTTCATCCGCTCCGCCACGGCGCCCAGGATGAGCGCCGGCGTGATGGCGGCGAACGTCATCTGGAAGCAGATGTAGAGGTATTCAGGTATGACGACGCCGTTCGAGAACGTCGCTGCCACGGACGAATAATCGACGCCTGACAGGAAGGCCTTCGAGAACCCGCCGACGAAGTCGTTCAGCGCGCCGCCGTTGGTGAACGCCATCGAGTACCCGTAGGTCACCCAGAGCAGCATGAGGAGCGACATCGAGGCGAAGACCTGGATGCACATCGACAGCATGTTCTTGGTGCGAACGAGGCCGCCGTAGAACAGGGCGAGGCCCGGAACGGTCATGAGCAGCACCAGCACCGTGGTGAGGAACATGAAGACGGTGTCTGCCTTGTTCGGCACGGGTGCGTCCGCCGCCAAGGCGGGAACCGCCATCAGCGCAAGAGCTGCTGCGGTGCCCGCAAGGCGACCGGTACAGCGAGGAAGTGCAAAATTCATAGGTAACTCCCCAGTTTTCTGGATGATGTTGGAGGATGGTCGTTTGTTCAGAGCGCCTCGTCGTCCGCCTCCCCCCTGCGGATGCGGACCGTGTTCACGATGGGCGAGACGAAGATCTTGCCGTCACCGATCTGGCCGGTTTTCGCGGCCTTGGTGATGGCCTCGATCGCCTTCGACGCAAGGGCGGACGGCACGACCGTCTCGATCTTCACCTTCGGCAGAAAGCTGACCGCGTATTCAGCGCCACGGTAGATTTCCGTATGGCCTTTCTGACGGCCGTAGCCCTTCACTTCCGTGACGGTCATGCCTTGGAGCCCGAGCTCGGTGAGCGCGGCGCGGACCTCCTCCAGCTTGAACGGTTTGATGATCGCAGTGATGAGCTTCATCTGAGCACCCCCTTTGCGGTTCTGCTGGTCGCCCCCCGCTTCCCTGCCGGGCACGACCTTTATTGCGTCCGGGCCTGCGAAACCCGGGAGCCGCTGAAGAAGGAGTCAAGTCCTGTGCCAGACGCGGAGCAAAGAGATAAGCTATTGATATATAGAACTTTAAATTAGGTGGCCCGGTCCGAGCGCCGCGTCTGGGGGCGATCTGCAGCCCAATTATTGGGCAAATATCAGGAATGGCCCATTATTTGACCACGAAGGCCGTTGTCCTTCGCCGGATCAGCCCCTCCTGGGCAACCGAGGCGATCAGGCGCCCGTCGAGGCCGAAGAATGAACCCCTGCAGAACCCGCGGCCGGCATGGCCGTTAGGGCTGTCCTGCACATACAGCAGCCAGTCGTCGGCCCGGAACCGCCGGTGCAGCCAGAGCGCGTGATCGAGACTGGCAAGTTGGATTTCGGGATCGAAGACGACTTTGCCATGCGCGATAAGCGCGGTGTCGAGCAGCGTGAAGTCCGAGGCATAGGCAAGAACACACTGGTGAAGCGAAAGGTCGTCCGGTAGCCGACCCGCCGCCCGCATCCAGATGGCCTGCTGGGGATCGGCCGGTTCGCGGCTCAGATAACGCCGCACGTCGACGGGTCTCACTTCAATAGGTCTCTGACGACTCCAGTAGCTGCGCAGGTTTTCGGGCAGCCGATCGACGAACCGCGCAATAAGCTCCTGGGCACTCGGAAGCTCCTCAGGCAAGGGAACGCCCGGCATCCTGGCGGCGTGTTCGAAGCCCTCCTCGGCCCGGTGAAAGGACACGCTCATGGTGAAGATCACTTTGCCGTGCTGAATGACCTTGACCCGCCGGGTGGAAAAACTGCCTCCGTCTCGGGTCCTTTCAACCTCGTAGATCAGGGGCGTCGCCGGATCGCCGGCAAGAAGGAAGTAGCCATGCAGGGAGTGAGCAATTCGCTCCCCCTCCACGGTGCGCGACGCAGCCACGAGCGCCTGTCCGAGAACCTGACCTCCGAAAACGCGCTGCCATCCATCCGACGGACTTCGGCCCCGGAAAAGATTTTCCTCCAGGGTCTCGAGGTCGAGGATCTCGAGCAGAGCTTTCAGCGCCGGCGAGGTCGATGAGGGATCAGGCATGACGGCTTTGCAGTCGGATGCTAGGAGGGAGACTCGGCGCCTATTGGCGAACCGAGCAACCGGCCTGTCAAGCGAACGAAGCGTATGTCCTCAGCTCTGCCGCACTACGACGTTGTGATCTCGGGCGCGAGCATCGCCGGATTGGCGCTCTCTCTTGCGTTGGCCGAGGCCAGCGAGGGTGAACTCCGCATCGCTTTGCTCGATCGCACATGGCCGCCGCCGTCCGCAGACGGCGATGTGCGCGCCTACGCAATCTCGGCCGCTTCCCGCCACATGCTTCAGGTTCTGGGCGCGTGGAAAAGCGTCGCTCCTGACGCGCAGGCCGTTCGCCGCATCGAAATTACCGACAGCCGGCTCGACGATGGCATCCGGCCGGTAGTGCTGACTTACGATAATGTGATGGAGGACGGCGAACCCGCGACACACATCGTCCCCGGCACCCGGATCGTTTCCGCGCTCGCCGATCGCGTTGCCGGCTTCCTGGCCATCGATCGCTTCATGCCGGGAGCAATCGTTGGATATGAGACGGCGGAATCTGGCCTCACCGTGTCGCTCGCCGACGGCCGCTGTATCAGTTCGCGTGTTATCGTAGCCGCCGAAGGCCGGCAGTCGGGACTGCGCGAGAAGGCCGGCATCAAAACCGTCGGGTGGTCTTATGACCAGGTCGGCATAGTGACATGGGTGGAACATGAACGCCCTCACGACGACACCGCGATACAGCACTTTCTGCCCGCCGGACCCTTCGCCATCCTTCCCATGACAGGCAATCGCTCCTGCATCACCTGGAGCGAAGACGCGGTCGAGGCGCGGCGCATTCTGTCGCTCGATGACAGGGCTTTCCTTGCTGAACTCGAAAAGCGTTTCGGCGGCCGTTGGGGCGCCCTGAAACTCGTGTCCGGCCGACAATCCTGGCCGCTTTCGATGCACTTGGCCCGAAGCTACGTCGCCGAGCGGATCGCGCTGGTCGGCGACGCCGCGCACGGCGTCCATCCGATCGCCGGTCAGGGACTGAACCTCGCGCTTCGCGACGCGGCAGCATTGGGCGAAGTTGTCATCGAAGCCGCAAGGCTCGGGCTTGATGTGGGAAATGCCGAGATTCTGTCCCGTTACGAACGCTGGCGTCGTTTCGACAGTGCCGTCTCGACGGCGGCATTCGATGGATTGAACCGCTTGTTCTCGTCAGACAGTGCCGTTCTGCGCGGAGTGCGCGATGCGGGCCTCGGTCTCGTCGACCGATTGCCGGCCATAAAGCAGCTGTTCGTCACCGAAGCCGCCGGCATGTCGGGCCAGTTGCCGCGCCTGTTGCGCGGTCAGACCATTTGACATCCTTCGCGAGACCCTGAGCCTTTGACGGATCAGTTGCCTTCTGACACCTCGCTGTCATCATCGGCGTCATCTTCCGCATAAACCGGCAGACAGATCGTCGCGCGTCCTGCCTGCAGATCGACGGCAGGCACGGTTTCCTCCGTGAATGGGACAAAGAAGGTCTCTCTCCCATCCGGGCCGGCGATTTCAAGAAGATCGCCGGCGCCGTAATTGGCGACCCCGATCACCGTTCCCAGAACGCGGCCGTCGGCATCGATGGCCGCGAGACCCGCGAGATCTTCATAGTAGAAAGAGCCGGGCTCCGGATCGGGCAGACGGCTGCGCTTCACGAAAAGACGTACGTTGCGCAAGCGTTCCGCAGCCGTGCGATCATCGACGCCGGCGAACTTCGCGATGATCGCTTTCGGCGTGACGCGAAGTCCGGTGATGATGAAGGTCCGTTGACCGTCCTTGTCGGTCAGCGGGCCATAGCCTGCGATGCTTTTGGGCTCTTGCGTGAAGCAGCGAACGGTGACTTCTCCACGGATGCCGTGCGCCGATCCAATTTCCCCGAGCAGTATGAGCCGGTCCGGGTCGATCATCGGGTGCCTTTCGTAAGTGTGTCCTGATACGAGCCGGACAGCGGGCCGAGAAAAGCAAGGGTGAGGTCGACGGGGCGGCCGTCGAGCTTCGCAACGGCGGACGCGAGAGGGTCGGGCGGATCGAATTCCGCC
>JBLMYE010000006.1:0-6248 GCA_050258115.1 Deltaproteobacteria bacterium
TCCGCGCTTGAACTGCTGGGTGCAGCTTATGCCCTGCACCCCGCGTTCGGCGAGGCGGAAGTGCTGGAGATGAGCGCGGCCGAGCGACCGGCCGCCATGGGGCATTGCGCTCAGGTCTGGAGAAGCGGATGCGTCGCTCCGGACTCCAGATGGTCCGCCACGGCCCGGGCCAGAACCGGCGCGAGCAGGAAGCCATGCCGGTAGGCGCCGTTCACCATGATGCTGCGGCCACCATCCACGACGCGCGCACGCGGGATGTTGTCGGGAAAAGCCGGTCGCACCCCCGCGCTCATCTCCAGCACTTCCGCCTCGCCGAACGCGGGGTGCAGGGCATAAGCTGCACCCAGCAGTTCAAGCGCGGAACGGACGGTGACTGGCCCGGAGTCTTCGCTTTCGATCATCGTCGCGCCGACGAGATAGCGGTTCTCGCCCCAGGGTACGACATAGAGAGGGTGTCTCGGATGCAGGAGGCGCACCGGCCGTGAGAACGACACGTCCGCTGTTCGCACGAGCAGCCGCTCGCCGCGCACGCCACGCAGATCCGCAAGCTGGTGCCGCGCGCCGAGGCCCCGGCAATCGATGACGATCGTCTCCCGGTCGCTCTCTTCGAGGGCCCGCCCGAAATGCAGATCCACCCCTGCATCGCGGCAGCTTTCCATCAGGAACGCCAGCGCCTGCGGTGTGGCGACGTGCGCCTCGTTCTGGAAATACAACGCCGTCGAGAACCGTCCGGCGAGATCGGGCTCCAGCGCGGCAAGACCCGCGCGATCCAGCGTGACGTGTGCCTCGGTGAGCTTGGCGAAACGGATAAGGTCGGGCTGGTCGCGCGCCACCGCGACGACGAGACTGCCGTTGTTCACGACACCCGGATAGGTCTCGCGCCACAGACCGAGACCTTCGGTTCCCAGATCCCGGACGAGGCCGGGTGCGGATTCCGCCTCCACCCAGGGCGCGAGCATCGCTCCCGCATGGCGGCTGGCGCAGTAGAGAAGAGGTTCCAATTCGCGGTCGACGAGCATGACATCGTATCCGCGCCGTGCAAGCGTACGCGCCTGCCACAATCCGATGATCCCGGCTCCCGCGACGGTGACTCGCCTTCGCGCCATATGATCAGTCTCCCAGGGCCGCGCCTTCCCGGCGCGGATCACTGGCTCCTTCGAGGCGGCCGTTGCGGACGGTGATGATGTTCAAACCCGAATTCATGAGATCGACGTCGACGCTATGACCGAGCGCTCGCAGTTGCAAGCCGAGCACGACGGTCTGCCAGTCGGGCTCGAGGGAGGCGCCGCCGCCCATGCTGCCGAAGTTCATGGATTGAGCGGCCTGATAGGCGTCCAGCCTCCAGTCGAGCAGACTGACAAGCGCCTTGCTCACGAACATGATGATGCGTCCACCGCCCGGTGAACCCAGAATGGCATGGAGCCCTCCCTTTTCGTCGAATACAATAGTTGGAGACATGGTGCTGCGCGGTCGCTTGCCTCCCTCGACGCGGTTTGCGATCGCCTGTCCGTCGCGGTCGGCCGGCAGAAACGAGAAGTCGGTCAGTTCATTGTTGAGCAGAAATCCGCCCGCCATCACGCCGGAGCCGAACACGCCTTCGATCGTTGTGGTCATGGCGACGGCGTTGCCGGCGGCATCGACCACCGAGATATGGCTGGTGCCCGTCGTCTCCAACGTGGCATCCGAACCGTGGGCGCGCTTCTCGACGCCCGGAGGCAGTCCCGGTGGTGGCGGCGGCATGGCATGGGCCGGGTCGATCATCTTCCGCCGCTCCGCGAGGTAGGCAGGGTCGACAAGGCCCTGCGGAACTGCGACGAAGGCAGGGTCGGCGATGTAGCGTCCACGATCCGCGTAGGCGAGCTTCTGAGCCTCGAGAACAAGATGCAGGCCGGCTGCGGGCGGCCGTCCACCCACCACGTCACCGAGATCGAACGGTTCGATCAATTGCAGGATCTGTGCAATGGCAATCCCGCCCGACGATGGCGGACCCATTCCGCACACACTGTAGATGCGATAGCGAATGCAGACCGGCTCGCGCTCCTCGATCCTGTAGGTGGCGAGATCGGCTGCCGTGAGGTCGCTTGCATAATGCGGCGCGCGAGCAGCGGCGCGGAGCATCGTGTCGGCCAGGGCGCCCAAGTAGAACCCGTCCGGCCCGCGCTGCGCGATGGCGCCGAGGCTAGCGGCATATTCTGGATTGCGGATTTTGGAGCCGGCGGCGACGGGTGCGCCGGTTGCATCGAAGAAGAAGGCGCGGGCCGTCGCATCAAAAGCCTCGATCCCGGTGAGCCGCAGCAAAAGATGAAGGCGCTGGGTCACCGTGAAACCGTCTTCTGCGAGACGGATGGCCGGTTCGAAAAGCTGCGCCCACGGCAGCTTGCCGTGTTTTTCGTGCGCAGCCTTCAAAAGCTTCACGAGGCCCGGCGTGCCGATGCTGAGCCCCGATCGCACGGCCTTTTCAAACGCAATGGGCTTTCCATCTTTCAGGAAGCGGTCCGGCCGTGCGGCGGCGGGGGCCGTCTCGCGACCATCGTAAGAGGTAAGGTGTCCTGACGTTTGATCCCAATGAAGGAGAAAGGCGCCACCGCCCAATCCCGATGACTGCGGTTCGACCAGCCCGAGCACGAGTTGCGCCGCAATGGCTGCATCGACCGCCGATCCGCCCGCGCGCAGCATCGTCTGTCCCGCTTCCGAAGCGGGCCGGCTGGATGTCGAGATCATGAAGCTCCCGGCGCGCTGGAGCGATCCTTCCGACCGGGTCGTCGCGGCTTCCGGTTCGTAAAGCTGGCGCTGGGCGAGAGACGGGTGAGGTGCCGCAAGGCACGCAAGCAGAATGGCACAGAGCCATCCCGGCGGCCATCGCGTAAGAGGTGGAAAGAGTAAGCGCACGGTCATGGGCTTTGGTTGCCCGGAAAGTCCGCGCGCTGCAATCCCTGGCTATGCTCGGGCCGCAAAAAAGGCGGGTCCCTCCTGCGGAGGGCCCGCCTTGTCGGTCCCCGTAGGACCGTGTCTTATTTCTTCACCATCACGATGAAGGTGATTTCGGCCGCCTTCTTTTCCTTGCCCGCGCGCGTGATCTTCGCACCGCACTTGTAGGTCGACGAGAAGCCTTCGATCTTGCAGGTCTTCGTGTTCACGGTGAAGTCGAGGTCGCGCTTGTTGTCGATGCGGTTGATGTCGATCGGATCGTCGACGCTCATATCCTTGTCTAACACGGAGAGCTTTACGTTGACGGTGCCGGGTTTCACTTTCTTGCTGATCACCCAGTCTGGCGTAATCGATGTTTCCTGCTTTACCGGCTTGGTCGCGATCGTCTCACCGTTGATCGTTGCCTTGGCGTAGAAATCACCCTTGGAAAATGCGTCCGGCTGATCGAGAGCCCGCACGCGCGTGATTTTGATGATGACTTCGGGATCCTTGGCGGCAGCGATTGTGGCCGTGCCGCCAAGGGCGACGGTGGAAAGTGTGAGCGCTGAAACGATGGCGCGGAATTTCGACATGGACACTTCTCCAGAACAACTTGCGAGACACGCGAGATCGCACCGCACGAGGGCGTCGCGCCGATTGCGGACGCGGCCTCAAGTGTCGATCGGGGGCGGACGCTAGCAGGAACATGCTTCGCTGTGGCGAAACAGCTTTCGAGTTTGCGCGATCCTCGTCAGGGCGTTGCGCTTGGGTGACAGGGTGCCTTCGCCGCTTTTCAGAATCCTCCATATCTTTCAATGGAAGTCTCGTGACTTGGGGATAACGCGCTCGTGCCGCGGGTGCATCGGTCTTGGCCGTGCGGTGGTGCCGCCGCGCGACCATCGCGGATGCTCGACGGCGGTGGCTGTCTGTGGATCGGGACCCGGGCTTTTCACCTCGTCGGCGTTGGCGAGCGGGACCGGCATGTCGCCTTGCCATTCCGAGAGAAGGCGTAGCCAGTCGCTGCGATCCTCCAGTTCAGTTGCTACCACGTGGATGATGCTCTCGTGCCGCTGGATGCGGCCAGAAACGAGTATCAGCCGCGCCTGCATGACGGTCTTGCGATATTTCTCCAGCATCTTCGGCCACACGACCGAATTGGCAACGCCCGTTTCATCTTCGAGCGTCATGAACACGACGCCCTTGGCCGACCCTGGCCGTTGCCGCACCAGAATGACACCTGCGACTTTCACGAATTGTCCGTCGCGCAATTTGCGCAGATCCTGGCATGTCGAGACCCGTTCCTTGCGCAGCCGGTCGCGCAGGAAACTCATCGGGTGCGCTTTCAATGAGAGCCGCAGCGTCTGGTAGTCGTTCACCACATGCTCCGAGAGCGGCATCTCCGGTAATGCCACATCCGGATCGTTCCCGGTCTCCCGCGTCGAATTCCATGAGAAGAGCGGCAGCGGCGGAGCATTGGCGAGTGCGGTTACCTCCCAAAGCGCTTGCCGCCGGTCGAGACCGATCGATCGGAAAGCGTCTGCCGCGGCGAGTTTCTCAAGGCTCGGCAGCTTGAGCCCGCACCTCTGCCACAGGTCATGGATCGAACGGAAAGCTCCATGCACACGCGCCGCCGTTAGCCGCTGCATCTCGTCTTCCTGCAGACCGTCGATCTGGCGCAACCCGAGCCGGAGCGCCGGCCCGCTCTCCTCGCAATTCTCCAGCGTCGAGTCCCAGGCGCTGAAGTTGATGTCGGCCGCACGCGCCTCCACGCCGTGCTCGCGCGCGTCCCGCACGATCTGCGCCGGCGCATAAAAGCCCATGGGTTGCGAGTTGAGCAGTGCACATGCGAACGCCGCCGGATAATGGCACTTGAGCCAGGATGAGACGTAGACCAGATGCGCAAAGCTCGCCGCATGGCTCTCGGGAAAGCCGTATTCGCCGAAGCCCTTGATCTGGTTGAAACAGCGCTGCGCGAATTCGCGGTCGTATCCGCGCCCGGTCATCCGCTCCACCATCTTCTCTTCCAGAAGCCCGATCGTGCCGCGCCGCCGGAACGTCGCCATGGCCTTGCGCAGATCGTTCACCTCCTGATCGGAAAACTTCGCGGCTTCCATCGCGATCCGCATCGCCTGTTCCTGGAACAGCGGCACGCCCTTCGTCTTGCCGAGAATCTGCTTCAGTTCGTCGGGCGGTCCATGTTCGGGAGATGGCGAAGGATAGGTTTCAGGTTCGAGCCCCGAGCGGCGCCTGAGATAGGGATGCACCATGTCGCCCTGAATTGGCCCCGGCCTGACGATCGCAACCTCGATGACGAGGTCGTAGAAGCAGCGCGGCTTCAGGCGCGGCAGCATGTTCATCTGCGCACGGCTCTCCACCTGGAAGACGCCGATGGAGTCAGCCCGGCAGAGCATCTCATACGTCTGAGAATCTTCTTGCGGAACTTTCGCCAGATTGATGTCGAGCCCGTGATGAGCTTTCAAGAGTTCGAACGCGCGCCGGATGCAAGACAGCATGCCGAGCGCCAGGATATCGACTTTCAAAAGTCCGAGCGCGGCAATGTCGTCCTTGTCCCATTCTATGAACGTGCGGTCTTCCATCGCCGCATTGCCGATCGGAACCATCTCCACGAGCGGGCCCCGCGTCAGCACGAAGCCGCCGACGTGCTGCGAAAGATGCCGGGGAAATCCGATCAGGTCTTCGGTCAGTTCCAGCACGGTGGCGAGCAGCGGATCATCCGGGTCGAGCCCGGCCTCGCGCACCCGCGTTTCGCCCAGAACGCCACCCGAACGCGTACCCCACACCATTCCGGCGAGCGCCGAGACCGTATCCTCCGAAAGCCCCATCGCCTTGCCAACGTCCCGCACGGCGGAGCGCGCGCGATAGGAGATGACCGTGGCGGCGAGTCCTGCGCGGTCGCGGCCGTAACGGGCGTAGATGTATTGGATGACCTCCTCGCGGCGGTCGTGCTCGAAATCCACGTCGATGTCCGGCGGTTCCTTGCGCGCATGGCTCACGAACCGCTCGAACAGGAGATCGATCTCGGTTGGGTTCACCGCAGTGATCCCAAGGCAATAGCAGACGACGGAGTTCGCCGCCGATCCACGCCCCTGACAGAGAATTCCTCGCGACCGCGCGAACGACACGATGTCATGGACCGTGAGAAAGTAGGGTGCGTATCCCAGATCGGCGACGAGCTGCAGTTCGCGCACTATCGTCGCGCGGATTTTCTCGGGAAGCCCGTTCGGAAAGCGCCACGCGGCGCCCTCCCAGGTGAGTGCTTCCAGGTGCGCCTGCGGCGTCGTTCCGGGCGGCACGGGTTCGTCGGGATATTCGTAGACGAG
>JBLMYE010000007.1:0-4048 GCA_050258115.1 Deltaproteobacteria bacterium
GCATGAGCGAATGCCGCGCATCGCGTTGGGTCTCCGATCCCGGCGAACTGGCGCGCCTGATGACAACGGTTTCATGCCGTGGCGGGCTGACCCAGCTCGGCCGCGTTCTGACCCACGCTGCAGAAGAAACGGCCAAGCGCCGGGTGAACGCCGTCGTGTTCGTCGGCGACGCGATGGAAGAGGACATTGACGGCGTCTGTGCGAAAGCGGGCGCACTGGGTTTGCGTGGCGTTCCCGTGTTCCTGTTCCAGGAAGGCTTCAACCCGGATGTCACGCGCGCATACAAGGAAATCGCGCGCCTGACGAAAGGCGCCACCTGCCGGTTCGACGCCGGATCGGCCGCTCAGCTCCGCGCACTTCTGCGGGCCGTTGCCGTCTACGCCTCCGGCGGTCGCAAGGCTCTCATGGCGCTCGGCAGCAGGACCGGCGAGCAGGGCGCCCAACTTCTCCTCAGCCAGATGGGCAAGGGAGAGTAGCGCGCGCGATGGCTTATCTACTTTCAGGACTTGCGGCACTCGTTCTGGTTCTTTTCGTTCTGCGCGGGTTCGCCGCCGCCAATCCTTCAACCATCGCCCGGCAACTCCGGTTTCTCGGCGGGTCCATTCTCATGGCGGTCGCAGCGGTCGTCGGCCTTCGCGGGCGCCTCGATCTCGCTCTGCTCATCGGGTTCACCGGATGGGGCCTGCTGATGGGACGCGGGGTGCTTCCCTGGGGTAGCGGCGGCTGGGGAGGGAGGACTGGCCCGACCTCTGCACAGTCCTCGAACGTGAAGACCTTCCATCTCGAGATGGAACTGGACCTTGCGAGCGGGGCCACCCGCGGAACGGTGTTGAAGGGACGGTTCTCAGGACGCGCGATCGACGATCTGTCGCCTGCCGATCTGGTTCTTCTGTGGCAGGACTACGCCTTTGCCGACCCGGACTCGGCCCAGATCATCGAAGCCTATCTCGACCGTCGGCATCCCACATGGCGGGACGATCTCGAACGCCATTCTGGAGACGGCAACACCGAGCGGCGCTCGCAAAGTGCGGCACGGCCTCAGGCGATGACGCGCGCCGAGGCTCTCGAAATTCTGGGTCTCGCGGAGGGCGCCACCGAAGATGAGGTTCGCGCCGCGCACCGTGATCTCATGAAAAAACTGCACCCTGACAGGGGCGGATCGAACTATCTGGCCTCCAAAATCAACGAGGCGAAAGACGTCCTCACCGGCGGTTGATCTTCAGTTCGCCCGGGCGACGAAGCAATCGAGCCCGTTGCGGCGCAGTTCGTTGCAGGCATTGGTGGCCGATGCGCTGTCGAAACCTTGAAATCGGGCACGGTAGAGCTGCCGGTCGCCCTTGGTAAGCGGGAGCGCGACCGGCGACGCGTTCGAAAGCACGTGAGCGGCTTTGGTTCGCGCCGTGGCCATGGCGCGTTCGGCCTCGGCCGGCGAGCCGTAGACTCCGATTTGAACATGATACCCCGAAGCAACCGATGCGGCGGCAGGCCGGGTGATGGAGCGCGATGTTTCGGCCCCCGGCGCGGCCGCAGTCACTCCGGTGGCCACGGGGACCGGCACCGGCGCGGCCATTCCGCTGACGGCGGCCTGGAGAGCGGGCTTCGTATCGTCGACCGGCTGAGCGAACGGACTGTAGTCACCCCCTTCAAGGTTCGCCAACTGAGCTTGCAGCGTCGAGGGCGGACGGCCACGCTCATTTGCGACGGAAACTTCTGCATCGGCGACGGCGGACGGGGGCGCAACCGCGCGTCCGGTCTCGGCGCCTCTCTGTTCGCCAGTGGCGCGCTCGGCCAGCTGGGCCTTAAGCGCAGCGAAATCCGGCCTAGGCACGGCAACGGCGGAAGCCGCTAGTGGGGCAGCGCGCGCCTCTGGCGGCGCAACCGTTGCAGCTGTTTCGGAAATCGCCGTCTGCGGCGGTTGGCCTTCGACCCCGGCGGTATCTGGCGTCAAGACAGAAACGGTTTTGACCCGCGCGATTGATATCCGCGGAGCCGCGGATGCCGGAGCTGCCACTGCCGGAGCCGTCGCGGCTGCACCGGCTTCGGGGCCTTGATCGGCTCCGCTCTTTGTCGCCGCGGCAACGGCGGCGGGCGGGGACGGATCGGACGGCGGGCTGACCTTTGCGACGGGCTTCGGCTGGGGGCGCTTGGCCGGTTTCACATCCGCCACGAGTTGCGGTCCGGTTTTGCGGCTCCGCTCGGTGGATGCCGTGTCAATTGCACGGGCCAGCAGCATCCGCATGTGTGCGTCGCGCAGTCCCGCGCTGACGCCTCCGAATACGGCCGCCACCACGTGCTTGCCGCCGGCATGATAAGAGGAAACGAGGTTGAACCCGGATGCGCGCGTATATCCGGTTTTGATGCCATCGACACCGGGAAAACGGCCAAGCAGTGCGTTGTGCGTTCGGTAGGTCTTCCCGCCAAAGGTGAACGACCGGGTTGCGAAGAGACGATAGTGGTCTGGAAAGTCGTCCTGCAGACGCATGGCGAGGGTCAGCATGTCCCGCGCTGTCGTCACCTGATCGGGGTCCGGCAGGCCCGAAGCGTTGCGGAACGTCGTGTCGGACATGCCGATCTGGCGCGCGCGCTTCGTCATGAGCGCGGCGAAGGCATTTTCAGTGCCGGCAACCTTTTCGGCCAGCGCAATCGCCATGTCGTTTGCCGATTTCACGATCAACGCCTTGACGGCATCACCGACAGAAATCTCCTCGCCCGCGTCGAGGCCGAGCTTTGAGGGAGCCGCCGCGGCTGCCCGCTCGCTCACAGTGACCGGAGTGGAGAACGAAAGGCGGCCCGCTTCGACAGCTTCGAAAACCAGATAGAGCGTCATCATTTTCGTGAGCGACGCGGGATAACGCCGTTCGCTGCCGGCATTGTCGTGCAGCACCCGCCCCGTGTTGGCATCGATGACCATGGCCGCCGCCTTGTTCGCGGCGGACGCCGACGACGTCGCTGAGAGCGCAATGAAAAGAGCGCTCGCGATAGACGCGACAACGGACCACTGGGAACGACGCACGGATAGACGCCTGATGAATAAACGGTTGCAGTGACGGAGCGCTGCGCCGCTGCCGATGCGATCCATGGCACCGGCCTCGTCGCTTCCCCCCGGCCCCCAAGAAAGACCGCCATAAGGGCAGTTTTGGGGCCCGGACGGAGTTCGCCCGCCTTATCGCTTTTCAGACTAGCGTCGAGAGCCTTCATTAGGGTAAATAAAATGCACCCGCAACCTGAATTGCTGCAATGCGATATTTCTTCTTTCGTTATGCTGCGGTGCAGCTATATTGCGATCCCGGCTCGACCAGAGCGATGAGGAATGAGGGGCGGCGAAAGCGCCCTGTGCACCAAGAAAGGCAGCCACCGATGATCAACAACTTCCAGGATTTCCAGAAGATCGGCCAGACCGGCATGGACGGCTACATGAAGCTGATGGGCGAGTGGAACAAGAATTGGCAGGCCATCGCCAGCGAGATGACCGACTACTCCAAGCGCGCTTTCGAGGACGGCACGGCGGCCTTCGAGAAACTCGTCGCCGCCAAGTCGGTTGAACAGGCGATGGAAATCCAGACGACTTACGCCAAGCGCGCTTACGAAGACTACATGCAGCAGCTGTCGAAGATCGGTGCGATGTACCAGGAATTCGCCAAGGACGCGTTCAAGCCGGGCGTCTTCCCGGGCGCGCGCTGAGGCCGGGCCGGTTGCAGGCCTTTGACGACCACAAAGGCCCGGGCCCTCTGCCCGGGCCTTTTTTATGCTGCAGTGGATGTCCAGATATAGGCAATTGGCGAGAATATTAGAGCATCGATCATCCATCCGGCCGGGCGGTCGACGTCGTAACCACGACAGGCGTGAGGATATCGGCGAACGGGACTTGCCGCCGCTGGTTAGATGGATTGAACTAATGTCGACGCGGACCGTCCGGTAGAACGGCCGCCGAATTGAACGAAACGTCACGGGATGGCCGCAACGGCCGCTATGATGGGACTGACCGAGGGCATGCGAGAAGGGTGGCAAGGCATGATTGACGGGCGGCCGCTGCGGTCAGGTCCAGACA
>JBLMYE010000008.1:0-3716 GCA_050258115.1 Deltaproteobacteria bacterium
ACCGACTGGGACTTGGCCCGGGTGCGGGGGGCTGACGCGGAGAAGGCGAAGTCGCAATGACAGGTGGAAAAAACGTCTTCATCGACGGCGAGGCCGGCACCACCGGTCTGCAGATCAGGGAGCGGCTTGCCGGTGAAGGCGCAATCCGCGTGCTTTCCATTGCGCCGGACAAGCGCAAGAACCGGGATGCCCGGCGCGCCTTGATGGCGGAAGCCGATGTTGTCGTGCTGTGCCTGCCGGACGACGCGGCGCGAGAGGCCGTCGAACTGGCCAGTGAACTCGGAGAAAAGGCACCAAAAATCATCGATGCCTCGACGGCGCATCGGGTGGCGTCCGGCTGGACGTACGGTTTCTGCGAACTCGACCGCGATCAGGCTGAGAGGATCCGTTCGGCCCGGCACGTCTCCAATCCGGGCTGCTATCCGACCGGCGCGATCGCCCTCATTCGTCCGCTCGTGGAGGCCGGGCTTATGCCGGCCGACTTCCCCGTGACCGTCAATGCCGTCTCAGGGTACTCGGGCGGCGGCAAGTCGATGATCGAGACGTACGAGCCTGTCCGGACGGCCCCGAATTTCGAACTCTACGCCCTGGGTCTCGAACACAAGCACGTGCCGGAACTCATGGCCTACACGGGTCTCACCCGGAGGCCGATCTTCGTGCCGTCAGTCGGCAATTTCCGGCAGGGGATGCTCGTCTCGATCCCACTGCACCTCGACATGCTGCCCGACCGGCCGGGTGTAGCGGACCTCGAATCAGCCCTGACACGCCATTACGCCGGAGCGGAGCGGGTGCGCGTCGTCGAGGGAGCGGCTTCGAAGGTCGCGCGGCTCGAGCCGGAAGCGCTGAACAACAGCGACGACCTGGAACTCTTCGTGTTCGGGAAGCCAGCCTATGGCCATGCCCTGCTGGTCGCCCGGCTGGACAACCTCGGCAAAGGGGCGGCCGGGGCGGCGGTTCAGAACATCAAGCTGATGCTCGGCGTCTAGCGGGCATCCGCCGTCAGGTAGAAATCGTCGCGCTTCGCACGAGCCAGAAGTGGCGCACCGCGACGATCAGAACAATCGCGGCAACGGCCTGATGTGCAATGCCCAGACCAATCGGCACGGCGTGCAGAAGCGTTACGATTCCGAGCGTCATCTGCGCCAACAGCGCTCCCGCGAGCAGGAGCGCCGAGGCTCGCAGTTCACCGACTGCGCCCAACCTCAGGAGGGAGACGCAGTGCCATAAACCCAGCCCGACGACGATGTAGGCGACGAGACGATGATTGAATTGCACGGTCGTCGCGTTTTCGACGAAGTTCACGAACCACGGCGACAATGCGAAGAGATCCTCTGGAATGATCCGGCCGTTCATCAGAGGCCAGGTGTTGTAGGCGAGGCCCGCCTTGAGCCCGGCGACAAATGCTCCAAGCGCCACCTGGGCATACACGATCGCGACGATGAGACCGGCGATGGCGGCCGCCGCACCCGGAAGTGCAAGCAATCGAGGGCGCACGGGCGGGTCCCGCAACTGCATCGCAAGCCAGACAAGCAGACCCAGTATGAGGAATGCGACCGACAGGTGCAGCGCCAGCCTGTAGTGGCTGACATCGACACGGTCCACCAGACCGGACGACACCATATACCAGCCGATCGCGCCCTGAACCCCGCCCAGCGCGAGGACGCCGAGATACTTGGGAAGCGCGCCCGGGCGCAGCATTCCGCTCCAGGCAAAAAATGCGAGCGGCAGCGCGAAGGCAAGGCCTATCAACCGGCCGATAAACCGGTGGCTCCACTCCCACCAATAGATGAATTTGAAATCCTCGAGCGACATCCCCTTGTTGACGAGATGGTACTCGGGAATCTGGCGATACTTGTCGAATGCCTCGAGCCAGTGTGCCTCATTGAGAGGCGGAATCGCGCCGAGCAGAGGCTGCCACTCTGTGATCGAAAGACCGCTATCGGTCAGGCGGGTGGCGCCGCCGACAGCGATCATGCACAGAACGAGAAACGCCATGACGGCAAGCCACGCCTGCACCATCCTGTCGGCGTTCGTTCGCGCGCCTGTGATCGCTGCCCCTACCATGCCGGGAACCCCGTCTTGACTTCGTTCGGGCTTCTGATAGCCGCTTCCCTGGCCTGCAAGCAATCCAATCGATGCTGAGGGCCATAAGCCTCATACGCAACGGTTCGCTCGTGGGATTAAGGACGGCGCATGACTCCACGCATCCGTAAACTCGTCGGCGCCATCCTCCTGCTGGTCGTGATCGCCATCTACTCGCTGCTCGCCATGCTGGCGGCCGTCATTTTGCAGGTCAACGAAGCCAGCGGCGGCGTGGAACTGCTCTATTACGTGGTCGCGGGGCTGTTGTGGGTCATTCCGGCGGGATTCATCATCACTTGGATGCAGAAGCCCTGATCAGGCGACCGGATCAAACGGCGGCCGCGGCTGCGGTATTGCGTCCCGACCGGATGACGCGCTGGCCCGCCGTCGACGCGAGTTGACGGTCGTAGCGGATGAGATCGATGTCGGCGACCTCGTATCCCAGGTAGGTGCCGGGCGGGTCCGGATGAACGGCACCACTGCGGGCGGGATCGGCGATCAGAACCCCACAATCGACCCTTCCCTCGATGGTTTCGAAAAAGATCCGGGCGGGTTCGGTGCGGCCGGCGACGATCACCTGATCGTAGGCTTCATCGAGCGCGTCGAGGATCAGGTTGAGGCGATCGGGATCGGGAGCCAGAGCATCGCTCTCCTCGAACGTGCCGGTGCCGATCACATGGGCATCGCTGCCGGGCATCCGCCGGATGATCTGCTCGAACGTCGCCGTTCCCGCGAGGAGTTCCGCGATACCGGGTCCGGCAGGCAGCGCGAGCGCATGACTTACGCCGTCGCCTTCAGGGGCCCAATCGATGAGAATTACGCTTTGGCCAATATCGGCAAGAGCCTTGGCGAGTTCGATGCCGTGGCCGCTGATCCCCATCAAATCCGTTTCGCCGGCCATGAGCGTGCGGTAGCCGCCGCCATTGGAATGGGTCGTAATGCGGCGCGCCAGCGATCCGATCGTGGCCACACGCGTTACGTCGGCCGGCGTGACGGCCCCGGGCGGCCCGGACACGTTCTCAGTGGGAGCTCTGGAACGCGTGACGTCTTCGGTCTCGTCATCGACTGGAGGCGGAACAGGCCGGGTGGACAGCGTGGGATAAGCGCCAAAAGGGCCTGCGGCCTGCTGGGACTTCGGGCCCGGCGAGGCGCCGCGAGATCGGTCGAACAGCGCCAGACCGACACTGATCGACAGTCCGAGGAGGAACATGCAGGCAGCCGATATAGCGGCAAGCGGGACGGCTTTTGCCTGAAGGCCGGATGTGAGTATGCCCAATCCAATGAAGGTCACAGCGCCGACCACCGCCGATAAGACGGCAATGTGAGGGGCACGGCGTCTCAGAGCCGCAACGATGGCGCTCCGGATCGACCGATCTGGCGAGACATTCGACATTCTTTTCCGCAACCGCAACAAACCCGAGCCCACGCTCTAGGGGCTATGGTAGCCGAGCCATTAATGACGGACTTCCGTAAGTAAACCCTTAACCGTCTCTGGATCGGGCGGGTCTTGAGGCCGCATTTACCTTTCCCGATCTGGCGTTCCAGGCGGGTCGCGCCCGGCCTCGGGTTTGCATGCCTTCGCGTAACTCATCAGCTCGGACCGGACACTGTTCTGCTACTGCACAGCCGTCCGT
>JBLMYE010000009.1:0-5043 GCA_050258115.1 Deltaproteobacteria bacterium
CAGCCGGGCGTCGATCTGCCGTTCCCACGCCAGCCGAACGTCGTTCTGCAGGTCCTTCGCGGTATCACCGTCTTCGGGACGCAGAACGATCCGGAGGGCAGCTTCCTGATCGCGGCTCGCAATCACCGCATCGCGGATGCGGGGATCGGTGAGTCTTTTAAGAACGGCGATCTCCGACGCGCGGTCGAGAAGCAGCCGTCTGGATTTAGGGGAAAGGCCGGCCAGATAGCTGGCGAGCACAGTCAACTGAGCCTCGTCGACGCTGCGTGCCGCGGCGGTCAGCACATTCGGATCGAGTTCGAACAGAAGATCGCGTGTCGCGGGTGGTATGGCGGCGAGCCGCTTGATCGCGACCGGATCGTCAAGTGCAACGACCCGCTCGAGCGATCCGGTCGTGAAGTCGGCGGGCCGGGCGCGCCGGAAAAGTTCATACTCCAGAACCTTGTCGATGCGGGTTCCAGCAACCGCACTCCAGGCCAGCCCCTGTTCCAAAGATCGCGTCTGGCGAGCGATTTCCATGGCAGGTTCAGAAAGCTTGTTGACCGCCAGGTCCAGCGTTCCGTCTGAAAGCCGCCGCATGACGCCGGCTTCGCCTTCTGCCGGCAACAACAGGGCCGTGACCTCGTCGACCCGAGGAAGGGCCTCGGGACGGACCCGGTCGAGAAACGCGCGGAAGTCCGGCTGCTTTTCGGCAAGATCGAGAACCATGGCGTGGGCGGCCCGGTACTCTTTCCATATGTCCACGATCCGGTCCGACGCGTGGCTTGCGATTTCGACGACATGCTCCTTGATCTGCGCGGCGATCGAAGACGCCAACTCAGCCTGGACGCTTGCCTTGCTCGCCTCGGATTTCAATTCGGTGGCGATGATCGGAAGCACGCCGTAGCGAAGATCCCAGACGTCCTTGGCGATCAGGACCAGCCCGACGCCCCCGGCCGCCACGGTGACGAGCCGTGAAAGTACGCTTCCGACGAGACGCGTGCCCAATCGTCCGGCCATGTTTCCCAGTTGCCGCCGCATGACGAGAATGGCCGCACCCGTGACGCCGCCGGCGGTCTGATTGAGGACCCCGCCTGACGTGACGCCGCCCGCGGCCGTCTCCGAACTGACCTGGAATTCCTTACCCGCCGTTCCCGTCACAACGCTGGCCACCGTCGAGCCGTAGCGCGGTCCGAGAAAGGCGTTCATGCAGCGGATCGCCGGACCGGCGGCGTCCGAGGTAGCGATTTCGATGTTCCCAGCGATGCGGCGGCCGACGCCGTTGGCCAAGTCTTCGATGGCCTTCGTCATCGCGTCGGACCGATAGACGCGTTCGGTTAGAACGGTCGTCAACTCGCGTGCCTTGTTCTCGCTGCCGAGAGATTCTAGGAGGCTGCCCCAACTCTGTTCGTCCTTGACGGCAGTGAATGCCCGGTCGACCTCAGCATCGAGTGTCCGGCTGACATCGAGCCGCCTCCACTCGTCTTTCACTGCCGCGAGGTAATCTATGGAAGCCGTGTTGCGGGTGAGGGCGGAGGACGTGATGTCGAAAACGGCTTTCCGGAAATCGGCTTCGTTGGTGGTCTGACAGGCCGCGTAGTCGTCGGCGGGCGACGGCTGCCCGGCCCATGCCGTAGAGATGCCGGCGATCAGGATGGCGAAGATCGCCGTTCCCGCAATCACGGTCCGTCGGTTGGTCAACGTCGCGTCGCTCCAGTGAAGCCGGCCCATTGGCCGGGACAGACCTAATCAGGAATTATTACCTCAGTTCGGCACCCGGCAGGCAGTTTGCGCAGGGTGGGTGATAGAAAATCTTCAGCTTTGTCCCGGATCGTCGTGTTGTCATGGCGGCCTGGCTCCGACGTGGACGGGATTAACCGGTCTTGAAGCGTTCATGAAAAATGACGCAGCGGACAGGTATTCATACCGGAGCGGGCTCACGAGCGAGGGAGGGGGAGTTTTGGCAGTGCGGCGCAGCGAACGCCCCATCCGGCGCCGCCGGATCTCCGGCTGCGTAGCGGGAGCCGGTCACGATTTGGCCCAACTAGCCCTCGATACGAAGCGCATCATCCGCAGCGCTTCGTTGCTGCTCTGTCCACCTAACCCATTGGATAGGATGACAAACTGGCGGTCTTTTTGCGTGGCATCAGGCCGGATTTCCCCTTGCGGCAGACTGACCTATCGTCAGACGCGGCCAGCCAAGCGAAAACGTTACTACGAAATTGCTGCATCGCAGCAAACCCTGGTCTGCCCCTGCGCTGGCAGGGATCAGGATATGGAAAACAGCCGGCTGGCGGTCTGTCCTCGGGACGTGCCTCGGCGGCGCCGGATAGCGACATCCTATCAGGATGGACTTGGCATCTGCGCCGTCATCGGCTTAAGTCAGTTTGTGCGGAGTGCGAGCGGTCTTGGCTAACCACATGAAAACAAAAGAAAAGTTCAACGGTTTTCGGGGCAGCATCGTGATGCCCGGCGGCCGGGTTGGTGTCCTGCTCGTGCATTCTCTCGGGGGTAACCCCATTGAACTGCGGTTCATCGCTCAGGGTCTTGCCCGGCAGGGATACACGGTTTACTGCCCGCTTCTTCCGGGGCTCGGCGGCGGAACGGACGTCTCCGGCCTGTCCACCTGGAAGGACTGGTATCAGGCGATCGAAACCGCGCACGACGAACTCAAGGCCCGTTGCGACACGATCATTGTCGGAGGTCTCTCCGCCGGCGCCATGGTTGCGCTGCGGCTTGCCCGGGAGCGTGCGAACGACGTGCACGGCGTCATGCTTTTCGCGCCCACGATCTGGCCGAACGGCTGGGCGGTGCCGCGCAGCTTCTATCTCTTCAAGCTCGTTCACCAGAAGTGGTTCGCCCGGCTGTTTCACTTCCGCCAGCGCGCGCCCTATGGGATCAAGGATGAACGTATCCGCAATTTCGTGATCGAAAGCTTCAAGAGCGACGAGCGGCCGATCGAGGATCTCTTCGGTCGTGGCGGCGGTCTGGTTTTTGAATTCAAGCAGCTGGCCAAGGACGTTCGCCGGGGGCTTTCGCGGATCAAGCAGGACGTCGCCATCTTCCACCCCCGCCAGGACGACCAGAGCGGGCTGTGGAATGCTCTAACCCTTCAGAAGAACCTCGGCGGTCTCGTCGAATGTACCGTGCTCGACGATTGCTATCATATGGTGACGCTCGACCGTCAGCGTTCGATCGTGGTGGACCGCGCCGTCGATTTCGCCGTGCGCCTGACGCAGAAGCTTCAGGAAAAGGCGGCGGTCAAGGAACTGCTCAAGGGCAAGGGCGTGGGCGAATAACCTGCCTCACAGGAATACTTTTAGCCAGATATTGAACGCCGCGCGGGATGCCAACGCGGCGTTCCTGTTGTGTCAGCGTGCCGCCCACGGGAGGCTTTCACCTTTCGCGGGCGCCTTGGCGGTGCTACCGTTGACGGTACCGCAGCGGGGAAGGTCGGCGGGTGCCCGGGTCCAGACGAAGCTCTTGGACAGAAGCTTGATGCCCTTGTAGCCGGTGACTTTGAGCTGATCCGGCTGCTGCAGTCTGATCGCGACGTTGTATGACGACCCCGTTTTCGGATCGTAGATCCAGCCCTGGTCCCACGTCCCGTCGCTCAACTTTTGAGCGTCGCCCACCACCTGTAGTCCGCAGATGGGCGTGGTGCGCCGCGCGGGGTTTGGATTGTAGCGGTCGACCAGAGGCTTGCCCTCCGCGTTCACTTCCTCCTTGAGCCACACGATTCGGCCGCAGAGTTTCTGACCGCAGGGAACCAGCTCCACCGCGCCGCGGCCAGTGTCGTCGTACCAGATACCGGCCTCTGCAAGCTGAGGCTGTTGCGGTTGGGCGGAGGCAGGGCCGATGGCCAAAACGAGAGCCAGTCCGGCGTGTCCCAGGCCTGCCACGGCCTTCCGGCCGGATTGCGTCTTGGTGCCGCGTAACAAGGCATTCACCTCTCGATGGTTGGACGGTCGGTAAGGATTATCGCGGGATCATGGTGCGGGAAAGCGGCAAAAACAGGAACTTAACTGCAGTTTTCTGATCGTTAACCTGTCAGCCCGGGCCGATCGGTCGCAAGCGGCTAACACGATTTCGCCCAAGCGCTTTGCACTTAACCTGATACGGCATCGGTAGTACAAAATGCACGCATAGCATTTGGGCGGGTTGCCGTACTCGGCCCAGACAAGACCGTCTTTTGGCACCCGGCGGTCATTCCGCAGACGAAATTGCTCAACCAGGGCCTGCCGGTGACCGGTGCGCCCTATCCGCCAATGGCGGATGAGAAACTGGACCCGCCGCAGCGATGATTCTGACACTTGCGTTCCGCAATCTGTTCCACGACCGCATCCGTCTGGCTGTGACGCTCGTCGGCATTCTTTTCTCGATCGTGCTCGTGGCCGTGCAGCTTGGCCTTTATCTCGGCTCGAGCCGCATGATCACGAATATGATCGAGAAGACCAACAGTGATCTCTGGATTACGACATTCGGCGCCAAGAGTTTCGAAGAAGGCGGGCTGCTGCTTACTCCGGGACAGCGCCATCAGGCGCTGGCGACCCCGGGCGTGAAGGCGGTCATTCCGATGGTTTCGGCGTTCGCGGAGTGGCGAAAACCGGGCGGCGGCTCGACACGCGTCACCGTCGTCGGCATCGATGCGGAGGACGGTGGGCTCGAACCGTGGAACCTGGTCGAAGGGACGTGGAACGACATTCGCGCTCCCGACGCGATCGCCGTCGACCTCTCCTATCTGAAAGACCTCGGCATCGAGGGTATTGGCAGCACCGCGCAGATCGCCATCGGCCGCGTGCGCGTTCGCGCTTTGACGGAAGGCATCCGTTCGTTCACGCAATCGCCGTATGTCTTCACGACGTTGCAGAGGGCGCGCAACCTGCTCAACCTGGATGGTGAAAAGGGCGACAAGAGCACCTTCTTCCTGGTGCAGATCGAGCCGGGGGCGAACCTCGAAACGGTGCGTGCGGCACTACAGGAGAGGCTCGAGGGGACCGACGTGCTGACGAAGGCCGAGTTCCGCGACCGCAGCCTCGGCCAGTGGCTGTTCAAGACCGGAGC
>JBLMYE010000010.1:0-4985 GCA_050258115.1 Deltaproteobacteria bacterium
GTCGGGTCGGGGATCTCCGGACTCTCGTGCGCTCATTTGCTGAGCGGGACCCACGACGTGGTCTTGTACGAAGCCGACCCGCGCCCGGGCGGACACTCTCGCACCGTCATGGTGCCCCGCGCCGCCGGCCCTCTTCCGGTCGACACCGGCTTCATCGTCTATAATGAAGTGAACTACCCGCTCCTGACGAAGTATTTCGCCGCGCTGTCTGTGCCGACCAAGCCAAGCGACATGTCGTTCGGCGTTCGATATGGCAACGGCGAACTGGAGTTCTGCGCCAGTTCCTTAGACGGTCTATTCGCGCAACGAAGGAACGCGCTTTCTCCGCGCTACCTTCGCATGCTGACCGATATCCTGCGCTTTTTCCGGTCGGCCAGGGTCGTATTCGATGAGCCCGGAGACCCCACCTTGGGCGAGTTCGTCGAGCGCCTTGCGCCGGGCGACTGGTTCAAGGACCGGTTTCTCGTTCCGATGGGCGCGGCCATCTGGAGCACTCCGCCGCGCCAGATGCTCGAATTCCCGGCCAAAACCTTCGTCCGGTTTTTTCAGAACCATGGACTTTTGTCCGTCAATGGGCATCATCCATGGCGCACCGTCGATGGGGGCAGCCAGCAGTACGTCCGCCGCATCGCCGAGCGCCTCGGGCCCAGAATGCGGACCGGCGCTCCGGTTCGGCAGGTCCGCGCTTCGGAGAGCGGTTTTGAAGTTGTGACCGGGACAGGAGAGAAGGACAATTTCGACGAGGTCGTGTTGGCGGCGCACGCCGACGCCAGCCTCGCGATGCTCGCCGAGCCCACGCCGGACGAGCGGCGCATCCTTGGCGCGTTTCAATTTCGAGACAACGAGGCCGTTCTGCACACGGATGCCAGGCTCATGCCTCAGGCCAAGGCCGCGTGGGCCAGTTGGGTCTACGCTGCCGGCGGCCCGGAAGAGGGAGATCGCGTGTCCGTCACCTATTGGATGAATCGCTTGCAATCGCTTCCCGGCGAAGACGTGTTCGTCAGTCTCAATCCGGACCGTGAGATCGATCCGGCGACGGTGATCGACCGGCACGTGTTTCGCCACCCGGTCTTCTCGCGAGACGCGATTGCCGCCCAGGAGGAAATCCCATCGATACAAGGCAAGCGCGGACTCTGGTTCTGCGGTGCGTGGCAGCGCAACGGTTTCCATGAAGACGGCCTGTGGAGCGCCGTGAGGGTCGCCGAAGCCAAGGGGGCAACGATCCCATGGCGCTGAGCGCATCCGCAACAGATGTTCCGGCAAGCGAGGTCCTGATTGCACGCGGTCTTCTTGACGCGCGGATCACGCATGCCCGCTTTTCGCCGAAACCCTACACGCTCTCGCACAAACTCACCTACCTGCACATTCCAGTGGGTGCCCTGCCAATTCTGAAACGTCGCTTCCTGAACCGGAACGGCTGGGGCCTGTTCGCGCTCAACGACCGCGACTACGGCCATCGCAGCACCGCCATTTCAGACTGGCTGCAGTCGGCCTTTGAGAGTGCGGGCCAAAAGGTGCCGGACGGAGAGGTAACGCTTGTCACGCTGCCCCGTGTTCTCGGCTTCGGTTTCAACCCGGTAAGCTTCTGGCTCTGCCATAATCGCAGCGGCGCGCTGGTAGCGGTCCTGGCCGAGGTCAACAACACATTTGGCGAGCGCCACTGCTATCTCTGCCTCAAGCCCGGCGGCGAGCCAATCGCGTCCGATGAGGAAATCATCGCCGAGAAGGTGTTTCATGTTTCGCCGTTCCTGCCGACCGACGGGGAATACAGGTTCCGCTTCATCGAGAAGCCCGAGCGCGTCGCCATACGAGTCGACCTTTATCGCCACGACGCCCGGGTTCTCTCAGCCACCATCGCAGGCCGTCTCTCGACACTTTCCTCGCGGGCGATGCTGAAGAGCTTTTTGCGGCACCCCTTTCCGACGCTGCAGGTCGTGCTGCTCATCCACTATCATGCCGCCCGCCTTTATATGCGCGGGCTCAAAATCTTCTCGAAACCCGAACCGCCCGCGGACCTGGTGACATCGTCGCCCGGCGCCGCAGCGCCGTTTGTCCCTTCGGAGCAGAAATGACCACCATTCCATACATCGGCCAGAAGGCATTGCGCATACTTGAGCGTTCCATTCGCTTTGGAACCCTGACCGTTGTCACGCCTGAAGGCATCAAGCGGACCATGGCGGGCCGTGAGCCAGGCCCGCAAGGCACGATCGTCATCAACGACTGGCGCACCATCAGCGCAGCGTTTGCGGAAGGCGACATAGGTCTGGGCAACGCCTACATGGCCGGATGGTGGGAAAGCCCCGGCCTGGAAGACCTGCTCAAGGTCCTGATGCTCAACATGGACGGACTGGGGCGCCTTGCCTGGGGTTCCTACCTTCACCGCATCCGGTCGGTTCTGCTCGAATGGGCGTTCCGCCGCAATTCCCTGAAAGGGTCGAAGCGCAACATCATGGCTCACTATGACGTAGGCAACGATTTCTATTCGCGCTGGCTCGATCCCACGATGACATATTCGAGCGCCATTTTTGCAGAACCAGGGATCGACCTGGAAAGCGCGCAAAAAGCGAAGTACGCCCGCATCCTGGACCGCATCGGCGGAAAACAGGGCCCGGTTCTGGAAATCGGCTGCGGCTGGGGCGGCTTCACGGAAGCCGCTGTCAGGGAAGGCCATGGCGTGACGGCGCTGACCATCTCCCCGCGCCAGCACGATTACGCGAAGACTCGCGTTGGAGCGTCGGCAGACATTAAACTGCAGGACTACCGCAAGGAACGCGGGACGTTTTCATCGATCGTTTCGATCGAGATGTTCGAAGCCGTGGGCGAACGCTACTGGCCGACTTATTTCCAGACGCTCCGCGAACGCCTGACGGCCAACGGCGTGGCCGTCATCCAGACCATAAGCATCAGCGAGCAACTCTTTCCAAGCTACCGGCTATCCAGCGATTACATCCGTCATCACATCTTTCCGGGTGGCATGCTGCCGTCCGTCTCACGTTTCCGGCAGGAATCGGAGCGCGCCGGACTAGCCGTCCGCGACGTTTTCTCGTTCGGACAGGATTACGCCCGCACCTGCCGCGAGTGGCTCCACCGCTTCGACAGCGCCCTCCCCGACATAAGGGCACTTGGCTACGAAGAGGGCTTCCTGCGCGGGTGGCGCCTCTATCTCGCCATGTGCGCCGGCGCGTTCGCGCTCGGGCGTACCGACGTGCATCAATTCGAACTGGTGCCAGTGCGCCGCCAGTGAAGACCCGCGGCGATCAACTCCACGCCAGGCCGTTCATGGCAGCGATCGGAGCGGTCTCGACGCCGGCGAAAATCTGCGCCAGCGCGACCTCGTCGATCCGCCCGCCGGGGCCGGCATGGACACCGCTCGCAACGTAGACGGAATCGATCTGCGCCGCCGCCGCACCCGCGATATCTGTTCCCACACCATCGCCGATGGCAAGCACCCGGCTCCGCTCGACCGGCTCACCGCGCAGCTTCGCGATCTGTTCGAATGCCAAGCCGTAAACCGGTAGGTACGGCTTGCCCGCGTAGGCAACCTTACCCCCCATCTGTTCATAGGCTTGCGCGAGAGCGCCCGCGCAGTAGACGATCCGCCCCGCGCGCTCGACCGTCAGATCGGGATTGGCGCAGATCATGTCGGCGCCCCTTTTTTTGAGCAGCGCCAGGATCTCCAGGTAGGTCTCCGGCGTTTCCCGTTCGTCATCGAACAACCCTGAACAGACGACGGTTTGCGCCTGCTGCAGGGAGACCGGCGCGGCTGCACCCTCGAACAGTCCGAGATCCCGCTCCGGACCGATGTGGCCGATGGCACGCCCGCCCGCCGCGGCGCGCCGGATCATGTCTCGCGAGGCATCACCAGAGGTCAGAACACAATCGTAGGCGGAGCGGGGGACACCGATACGGTCCAATTGCTCGACGACCGAGGCCGCAGGACGCGGTGCATTCGACAAGAGAAGAACCGTTCCGCCCCGCTCACGGAATGCGGCGCACGCTTCTGCGGCCTTGAGGTACGGCGCGGCGCCATTATGCATGACGCCCCATATGTCCACGAGCCAGGCCGTGCGGCCCTCCGCCAGCGGCGCGATGGATGTGATGATCGGAATTGTCGGCTCAACGGTCATGCTGCGTGGGTAGAAGAGCGCAACCCGAGGATCAAGCGCCAGGTTGTCCCGTCTCTCCGGCGGTGCCTCCGCCCCGTGGCGCCAATGACGGCCGCCGCGAGCATGCCAGACGGCGCTTTTGAACCACCGCTTCCGCTGGCACGGGCTTGGCTCGACTGCTAACCCCTGAAGACGGCCTCGAAGCGGCAGGCCCCGCCCGTCATGCTACCGCAGGCCATCTCCTCGATCGTCATGCGCGGGTCGACCAGCGCGCGATAGAGTCGCGTGAACGTTCCGGCGTAGTAGTCGCACATGGGCACGGCGGATGCCTCGCCACGGCAGAGCGGATTATCGTCTATTTCGAGAACCAGCGGGGTCGTCGAAACGGCCCGAAAATGACCGCTGCCCGCGAAGGTCCAGGCGTGCTTGGCAATGGCCGACGTCAGCGCACGGGCGGCCAGCCGCCGCGGCAGAGCCTTCAGAATCCATTGCGCCGGCTTGGGTATCCGGTTGGCAAGGATGTAGTCGCCGGTCAGAAGTCCCGCTTCGTAGGCGATCTCATGGCGCAGGGGCGCGGAAACGCTGCTGCGCATGGCGCGATGCAGCGCAACGACCTCCCGCTCGTCCACCATGCTCTCCGGCAAGCGCGCGAGATAATGGCCGAGCCCCGCCGTCCTCAGCATATCGGCCCAGGCGTCCGGTCCGAGCCGCGCGGTAACGGCCGCACCCATCTGAATGATGGCATTGGGCCCGATACGCGCCGCAGAACCGGCGTGCCCAGAAGACACGCCGGCCCCGCTCCCCTCAAACGCCAGCGCTTTCATGCGTCACCTTGACGGGCTGAGGCTTTCCGCCCCCGGCAGTGAAGGTGGTCTTGGG
>JBLMYE010000011.1:0-2656 GCA_050258115.1 Deltaproteobacteria bacterium
GCCGAGGATCAGCGACTGGGCCTGCGCTGAAAAGCCGAGCCCGCCGTGCTCCTTCGAAATGAGCATGCCGAGGAACCCGTTCTTCTTGACGAAGTCCCAGATCTCTTCGGGGATCTCGCGCTCGCGATGACGTATCCGCCAGTCGTCGATGAGGCGGCAGAGGTCTTCCGTGGGGCCATCGAGAAAAGACTGCTCCTCTGGAGTGAGGACGACCGGCGGAACGCCGCGCAGGATCGACCAGTTTGGCGCTCCTGAGAAGAATTCGGCGTCAAATCCCACTGTACCGGCATCGAGCGCCTGCTGTTCGGTTTCGGAGACCTTCGGCAAGGTCTTCCTCAGGTAGTCGTAGGCAGGTTTGACGAAATACTTGCGGCGCACTTCCGGCACCGAGAGCGCAGCGAGGATGCCGACGGGTATCCACGCCAGTAGCGACCAGATGCTCGACAGAGGGAATGTCGGCTTGCCGACGAGTATCCCGGCCTGCCAGATGAAGAGCAGCGCCGCCAGCGTCGCCGCCCACATCGACAGACGCGCCTGCGTCATGCCCAGGGCCGTGATCGCACCTACGAATAGAAGGGCAAAAAGCAGTATCGACATGCGCTGTTCTCCGGGGGGCGGCTCGCGCCCCTTCCCTGCCCTACAGGGCCCCTGGCAGTGCAAAACCCGGTCGGGAACGCATCCGCGTCCCGGCCGTTCGGGCCGCCGCAATGGAAAACCATGGCGGGCAATGTCATCACAAAGACTTAACTAGCCACGGCTCGACTGGAAAACAACATTCGACATTGGCGGTTGTAGAAACACTCGGCATCCCAGGACACCTAGCGCGCCAGCCCGGTTTTCGCCGGCGCCCCGGCTTTTACGCCCGTTTTGAAGATCTGCCCGATCAGGGTGGGATACCAGGCAAAGGCTTCGTCGTAGACGGCCTTGCGTTCCTCGGCGCTCTCGCCGGGCTTCGAAACGAACGCGTTGGACGGGACGAGGCCCTTTATCTTTCCGGGAAGATCACCGGCTGCGTAATCAGCGCCGATCTTGATCGCGTCGTCGGGCGCGACGATCGACCAGCACGTATTGCGATACCGGCCGGGATCGGGGCGCTTCATCTCTAGTTCAGCGATGATGCGCGCGGCGACTCCCAGTCCCTGACTGTGGGCCGAGAAAGCCGACTTCGGCATTTCATTGGCGATGGCACTGTCCCCCAGGACGTACACGTCCGACGCTCGGGTCGAAGCGAAACTGTCGGGATCGACCGGACACCAGTCGGGATCGGCGAGGCCCGCGTCACGCGCAATGGCTCCGGCCGTCTGCGGCGGGATGATGTTGGCCAGAGCGGCTTTCAGGGTGAGACCGGCCTTCGTCCGGATTTCGCCATCGGCGGGATCGACCCTGGTCACCGTGAAGTCGTCGATGTCGTTGGACAGGTTCAGCTCGATGATATCCTTGTAATAGTGTTTGAACGCGTCCTGTAACGCCGCCTGCTTGGAGAACGTCATCTTGGCGTCGAGAATAACGAGTTTCGACTTCGGCTTGGCTTGCCGGAGATAGTTGGCAATGACGCAGGCGCGCTCGTAGGGGCCGGGTGGACAGCGATAGGGCATCTTCGGCACGGCGATCACCACTGTGCCGCCGTTCTCCATCTTCTCCAGCCGCTGCCGCAACGTGAACGTCTGCTCTCCACCGCGCCAGGCATGCGGCATCGTCTCGGCAACAGACGGGGAGTACCCCTCGATCGCATCCCATTTGAAATCGATCCCCGGCGCGACGACGAGACGATCGTAGGGGAGCATCTTGCCGCTTTTCAAACGGACGAGCTTCTTCGACGTATCGACGGATTGCGCGCGATCGTGGACGAGGTGGACCCCGGTGGCCGCGATACCGCCGTAGCGGTGGGTGAGCTTTGCGAAATCGTAGAGCCCGCCGATGTAGGCGTTCGAGAAAAAGCAGCTCGTATACTGCTGTTGCGGCTCGATCAGCGTGACGTCGAGCCCCGGCGACTGGACCTTCAAGGCCCCTGCGACGGTGGCGCCGCCCGCGCCGCCACCGATGACGACGATCTTCGCGCCGCTGCCCGCAACGGCCGGTGCAACGATGACGCCCGCGGCCGCAGCGAGTCCCACTCCGAACTGCCGGCGCGACAGGTCACTCGACATGCATTCTACCCTTTCGCCGCAACGCCGGCCGTCGCCATGAGGGCAGACAATTCTTCCCAGAAGTAGACCGGCCCTGGATATCCAGTGATCCGACCCACTTCGCGTCCCTCGCGCACGAGGATGAAGGTCGGCGTGTACACGACCGGAGAGAAGTTCGACAGAGCCTTCGAGTTGCGCCGGACACGCATCAAGGGGGCCGCCCGGCCTTCGGCGCTCCGCGCATAGCCTCCGCCGACTTCCTTGTTCCACTTGCGGCAGTAGTGACAGGCCGGATCATCGACCATGATCAAGGAGGTGGCGTCTGCGCGCGCAATCCGGGACGGCTCCGGGCCGGTAACAACCGTTTGCGACGACGCAGCCGTACCGGCGTCTGGCCAGAACCAGACGGCCGCCGCGACCATGAATAGGACGACGATCAGGCGCACGGCGGTCTCCGGTCGATTGGGTCGGCAGGACCGCGATGCGCGCCCGGCGACACTCTGCTTCAAAAGCCTAGCAGCGGGGCGGCC
>JBLMYE010000012.1:0-8852 GCA_050258115.1 Deltaproteobacteria bacterium
GATCGCCCTTAAAGGGCTGAAGGACGACGTTCCCGTCATCTTCGAGGAAGGGGGTGCCGTGCCTGGTGACCGGATCGTGGGTGTGCTGGAACCGGGGGCGGGCATTCGGATTTTCCAGATCCATTCGCCCAGACTGCAAGCCTACGAGCATCAGCGCTGGATCGACATGACGTGGGATATCGATCCTCGCAAGCAGGAGCGGTTCCCAGCCAAACTGAGCGTTACGGCGCCGAACCGGCCGGGTTCACTGGCGGCGATTGCAGAGGTCATCGGAGAGGCAGGCGGAAATATCGACAACCTCAAGATGATCCGGCGGGCGTCGGACTTCACGGAACTGCGCATCGAAGTGGAAGTCTTCGATCTCGCCCATCTCAATCGCATTGTCGCCGGGCTCAGGCAGAAAGACATCGTCAGCCGGGTCGAACGTATCTTCGAATAGTGCGGGACATCCAACCGTTCGCGCCTACCCTGGCCTACATCGCATCGAGGAACCACCATGTGCAGCGCGCCGTCCGGATCGAAGTTCTTGCGTCTCGGGGTCAACATCGATCACGTGGCGACCATTCGCAACGCGCGCGGCGGCTGTCATCCAGAGCCTTTGAGAGCGGCACATCTGGCGGTCGAAGCGGGTGCCGACGGCATCACCGCGCATTTGCGCGAGGACCGGCGCCACATTTCCGACAGTGACATCGCGCGGCTGAAATCGGAATTGACGCGGCCGCTCAATCTTGAGATGGCGGCGACGCCCGAGATGCTTGCGATTGCGCTGCGACACGTCCCGAACGCCTGCTGCCTCGTCCCGGAGCGGCGCGAGGAGCGCACGACCGAGGGCGGCCTCGATGTCGTTCGCGGAGGTGAACCGCTGGCAAAAATTGTGCGCAGCCTTCGCGATGCCGGGATCCGCGTCTCGCTGTTCATCGAAGCCGACGAGCGGGCGATCGAAGCGTCGGCCAAGGTCGGCGCCGATATCGTCGAACTGCATACGGGTCAGTATTGCGAACGCGCTCTGGAAGACGATGCAGCGGGCGTTGCCCGCGAGGTGGAGCGGTTGCGACGAGCTGCCGTTCTCGCCGATGAGGCCGGCCTGGAAGTTCATGCCGGACATGGCCTGACCTACAACACCGTCGCCGCCGTGGCCCGCATGCCGCAGATCGTCGAACTCAACATCGGGCATTTCCTCATCGGGGAAGCAATCTTCGGCGGCATGCATTCGGCGATCCGCCATATGCGGTCGCTCATGGACCAGGCGCGGGCCGGCCCACATCGCTCTCAGGCGGCGCAATGATCATCGGTATCGGCAACGACATCATCGACATCCGCCGCATCGAACGGACGCTTTCGCGTTTTGGAGAGCGGTTCCTGTCGCGGGTGTTCACGGAGGTCGAACGGGCGAAATCCGACCGGCGCGCGGAGCGGGCGGCCTCCTACGCAAAGCGCTTCGCTGCCAAGGAGGCGTGTGCCAAAGCCCTGGGAACGGGGCTGCGGCATGGGGTCTACTGGCGGGACATGGGCGTCGTAAACCTTCCGAGCGGACGCCCGACCTTGACCCTGACGGGGGGAGCGGCGGCGCACCTGGAGCGCCTCGTTCCGGAGGGCTACGCGGCACGGATAGACCTAACGATAACAGACGATTATCCCCTGGCGGAGGCCGTGGTGATCATTTCCTGTCTTGCCACGAAGGCGGACTTGAGGGGTTAGTGCGGCGGCACCTTGGACGTCCGCGAGGTGTTTGCGCCCCGGAATGCAAGGCGGTATAGCGGGCCGCTGTTTATGAGACGCGCGGCCGGTCCTCCGGCCCGCGGCAGTGGAGACAACATGGCGGCTAATTCAAACGCGCGGTCGTCGCGCTACTATGGGATGCGGGACACCTTCGTCGTGGTCCTTCAGGCCCTGGCGATCGCACTGTTCGTACGCGTTTTCTTCTATCAGCCGTTTAACATCCCTTCCGGGTCGATGAAGGAGACGCTGCTCGTCGGCGACTACCTTTTCGTGTCGAAGCTCTCCTACGGGTACAGCCGCTTCTCGTTTCCCTTTTCTCCCAATCTGTTTTCCGGTCGGATTTTTGCGTCCGAGCCCAAGCGGGGAGATGTTGCCGTATTCAAGCTGCCGCGTGACAATTCCACGGACTACATCAAGCGGGTGATCGGCTTGCCGGGTGATGAAATCGAGATGAGGGAGGGGCAGCTCATCATCAACGGCACGCCCGTTCCGAAGGTTCGCAAGGGCGCGTTCACTACCGTGGATGATGAAGGGATGGCCGTGCAGATCCCGACCTTCACGGAGACGCTGCCGAACGGCGTCAGTTACACCGTACTCGATGCGCAGGAGAATGGGCCCTTCGACAACGCCGGTCCTTATAAGGTACCGGAAGGCCACTTCTTCATGATGGGTGACAACAGAGACAATTCGACGGACAGCCGGGCCCAGCGGGCGGTGGGCTTCGTTCCGTTTGAAAACTTCGTCGGGCGCGCGGAAATCATTTTCTTCTCCGCAGCGGTTGACGAACCGGACGCCCTGCGCTGGACGAGCCCGTGGACGTGGCCATTCGATATCCGGTGGAACCGGTTCTTCACTCTCGTGCGCTGACGGAGCCCCGGTGTTCAAGACCCGGAAATTCAAGGATCTCGAGCGCAAGCTCGGCTACAAGTTCAAGGACGAGCGGTTTCTCGAATGCGCGTTGACGCACGCGAGCGTGCGGGGCGGCAAGCCTGTTCGTGCCGACAATGAGCGGCTCGAATTCGTAGGCGACCGGGTTCTCGGTCTTGCCATTGCCGGCTTCCTGAACGATGCGTTCCCGACCGCGAAGGAGGGCGAGCTCGCCCGGCGCTACAATGGATTGGTGCGCGGGGAGACCTGTGCACGCATCGGCAGGGCCCTGGATATCGGTCCCAGGCTCGTTCTCTCTGAAGCCGAAGCCACGAGTGGCGGACGAGACAAGGATACGATTCTCGCGGACGCGGTCGAAGCCATTCTGGGCGCCATTTATATCGAGTCCGGTTTCGACGTGGCCCGGGATGTCGTCATGCGGTTGTGGGATTCGCAGCTTGTCGATCAAAAGCCACAGATGGTTGCCGCCGATCCCAAGACGGCACTTCAGGAGTGGGCACAGGGGCGTGGCCTAAATCTGCCGCAGTATTCCGTGGTCTCGCGCGAGGGACCGGATCATGCGCCCATGTTTACGGCAGAAGTGAAGATTAAATCGCTCGAGCCCGCGCGCGGCGAGGGGGCGTCGAAGCGGCTCGCGGAGCAGGCGGCGGCCGCAAGTCTTCTGGAACGGGAAGGCGTGATCGGGCGGGGTGGAAATGGCTGACGGTTCACGCGACCAGGGCGGCGGTCCCTCCGGCGACACCCGATGCGGCTTCGTCGCCGTCATCGGTGCTCCGAATGCCGGCAAGTCGACGCTCGTCAATCACATGGTCGGCGCGAAGGTGTCGATCGTTTCGCACAAGGTCCAGACAACACGCGTACCGGTGCGGGGCATTGCCATAGAGGGTCCGGCCCAGATCGTGTTCATCGATACGCCTGGTATATTCCGCCCGAAACGCCGGCTCGACCGGGCGATGGTCGATGCCGCCTGGAGCGGGGCGCACGATGCTGACCTCATCGTTCTGCTCGTCGATGCTGCCAAGGGGGTCGACGACGATGTGGAACGTATCCTGGAGAAGCTGACGCCGTCGGCGCATCCCAAGGTTCTCGTTCTCAACAAGGTCGATCGCGTCGCCGACAAGGACCAGTTGCTGCCGCTCATCGCGAAGCTATCGGAAAAGCTAACCTTCGAGCGCGTTTTTGTCGTTTCGGCACTGGACGGGAACGGCGTTGCGGACCTGAAGCGGTACCTGGCTGAACGGATGCCGGGGGGGCCTTGGCACTATCCGGAAGACGAGATTTCCGATGTGCCGATGCGGCTGCTCGCGGCGGAGTTGACCCGCGAGAAGATCTATCAGTATTTGCATGAGGAACTGCCATACGCGACGACGGTCGAGACGACGGATTGGAAGCCATTCAAGAATGGGTCCGTGCGCATCGAGCAGACCATCTATGTGGAGCGGGACAGCCAGAAAGCGATCGTTCTCGGCAAGGGCGGACAGACCATCAAGAAGATCTCGAGCCTGTCGCGCAGCGAATTGTCCAAGATCCTCGAATGCGACGTCCACCTGTTCCTCTTCGTGAAGGTGCGCGAGAACTGGGGGAGCGACCCGGAACGGTATCGCGAGATGGGTCTCGATTTTCCGAAGGACTGAAGCGGGATCGCCTTTTCCGCAACGGACAGCGGTCCTCGAAAGGCCTATAATGGAATGGTCTGACGAAGCCATCGTGTTGAGTGTGCGCGCACACGGCGAGACCGCGGCCGTGGTCGAACTCTTCACGCGCGCGCATGGCCGCCATTCGGGCCTCGTGCATGGCGGGCGATCGCGCAAGTCACGGCCGGTGCTGCAGACGGGCAATCATGTGGACGCGACATGGAAGGCGCGGCTACCAGAGCACCTGGGTCACGTGGCGGTCGAACTGAGGCGAGGGTATGCCGCCGCTGCGATGGAGGATGCAGCGGCCCTTGCGGGGCTGACATCGATGTGCGCCTTGGCGCGGCACCTACCGGAGCGTGACCCGCATCCTGCCCTTTATGAAGTCACGTTATTCGTTTTGAGCTTCCTCGACGATCCGACCGTTTGGCCGGCGCTCATGGTGCGCTGGGAACTCGCTCTGTTGCAGGAACTTGGGTTCGGGCTAGACCTCACGGCCTGCGCGGCGACCGGAACGAACGACCAGCTGATCTATGTTTCGCCAAAGTCGGGGCGGGCCGTTTCGGCATCAGCGGGTGAGCCCTACCGCGACCGTCTGCTGCGGCTGCCGCAGTTTCTGACCTCGGCACGCGATCATCAGGTCTTGCGGGAGGATCTCGAGGCTGGGTTCGCGCTGACGGGCTATTTCCTGGAACAGCGCGTTCTGGCGCCGAAAGGAGAAACGCTGCCTCAGTCGCGCTCCCGAATTCTCTCGCACGTCGAGGGCTTCTGATTTCCTCAGTCGAGCTTGGCGCGGTTTGACAGCTCCACCTTGATGCCCTTCTGCGGGTCGCTCTTCAGCGTATAGACCGTCTGATCGCTCGCCTCGAAGCGAGCCGCGACGTTCCCGGTACCGGGCTTGCGGAACACGAGTGCTCCCGGTGAGCAGGACGTATGCGTCACGCTCATGTTCGGGCTGAGGTCGTGATCCTCGCCGTCGAAGGCGTAGACGACGGGCTTTCCGGTCGCGTTGGCAATCTGAAACCGGAGCTTCATGGATTGGGGGCGGCCGAAAACCTGAACCGTGATGTATTTGGGATTCCTGTCCGGGGCCTCGACCACTCCCACGCCGATCTCGGTATACGCCGAGCCGAGCAGGTTTTCCTTGTGAGTTGGGGAATTGATCCAGCCCTCCACGGTCTGACGGGCGAGGGCTCCCGTCTCGAATCCCCGGCTGTCCAGGTTCATGGCAAGATTCTCGCCGATGGAGCACCACGCGTAGCCGGACGCTTTGGCCCTCGCGCCGACGTCGCGGTTGTCTGCGGTGTGGGAAAAAGCGTTGTTCTTCGCCAGATAGGCCGCGTAGGCGCGTGCTGTTCGCGTCAGTTCCGGGTTCGCCCGGACCTCTGAAAGCGCATTCTCCCGGCGATAGGCATTGGTCAGTTCGATGACGGACTGTTCGACGGCCGGGACATCGGGGAGGGGCATTTCTGTCAGCTCTGGGACGGTTGCGGCAGAAGGCTATGGCAACGCCTGGATCATGGCAAAATTGGGCTGTGGAGACCGTGCACCGTGGGGGATGTGGCGGCCCGGCACTTGAGGGGGGCGTGCGGGTCCGCTAACCACGGGCTATGACAAAACAATCGATTCCGCCATCCGGGGAAGGCCCCATCGAGCCCATCAATCTGAAGGATGCGCTCGAAGAGCGTTATCTCGCTTATGCGCTCTCCACCATCATGCACCGGGCGCTGCCCGACGTGCGCGACGGCCTCAAGCCTGTTCATCGGCGCATTCTCTATGCGATGCGGCAACTGGGGCTGGATCCCGAGGGCGGTTATCGTAAGTGCGCCAAGATCGTCGGCGAGACCATGGGTAACTATCATCCCCATGGCAATCAGGCGATCTACGATGCGCTGGCGCGTCTCGCCCAGGATTTCGCCGTCCGGTATCCGCTCGTGGATGGCCAAGGCAATTTCGGCAACATCGATGGCGACAACCCGGCAGCCGACCGCTACACGGAAGCGCGGCTGACATCCGTCGCCGCCGATCTGCTCGACGGGATCGATGAAGACACCGTGGAGTTCCGGCCGAACTACGACGGGCGAGAGCAGGAGCCGTCGGTTCTTCCCGCGGCGTTTCCAAACCTTCTTGCCAACGGCTCGGCCGGCATCGCCGTTGGTATGGCGACGAACATCCCGCCCCATAACGTCGACGAATTGTGCGCGGCGCTGCTCCATCTCATCAAGCATCCGAATGCGACGGTGGAGAAGCTCGTGGAGTTCGTGCCGGGTCCGGATTTTCCGACCGGTGGCGTCATCGTCGAGCCCCGTGCGGATATCCTGGAAGCCTATCGGACCGGGCGCGGGGGTTTCCGAGTTCGGGCGAAGTGGGAGAAGGAAGAAACGGGACGCGGCGGCTACCAGATCGTCGTGACCGAGATCCCCTATCAGGTTCAGAAGGCGAAACTCGTCGAGAAGATCGCCGAACTGATGACTGAGAAGAAGCTGCCGCTGCTCGGCGATGTCCGCGACGAGAGCGCAGAAGAAGTGCGACTCATTCTGGAGCCGAAGTCGCGAACGGTCGATCCTGTCTTGCTCATGGAGAGCATGTTCCGCGCTACGGAGCTGGAAATCCGTTTCGGCCTGAACATGAACGTGCTGTCCGCCGGTCAGATCCCCAACGTCCTCGGTCTCAAGGACGTTCTGAAGCAGTGGCTGGAGCATCGCGTGGATGTGCTCGTCCGGCGGTCGGAGTTCCGGCTGAAAAAGATTGAGCACCGGCTGGAAGTTCTTGACGGCTATCTGATCGCCTATCTGAATATCGACGAGGTGATCCGCATCGTCCGTTTCGAGGACGAGCCGAAGCAGAAATTGATCAGCCGCTTCAAACTGACGGACGTACAGGCGGAAGCCATCCTCAATCTGCGCCTGAAAAGCCTGTCGCGGCTCGAAGAGGTCGAGATCAAGGCGGAACACGACAGGCTGTCGAAAGAAAAGCGTCAGCTCAACCAACTGCTCAAGTCGGAAGATTTGCAGTGGGAGCGCATATCGGAAGAAGTGAAGGCGACGCGTGAGCGGTATTCGAAGAAGACGGCGCTCGGCCGGCGCCGGTCATCGTTTGCAGACGCGCCCGAGATTGCGGTCGATCTCGACGACGTTCTGACGGAAAAAGAGCCGATCACCGTCATCCTGTCCGAAAAGGGCTGGATCCGTGCCATGAAGGGGCATCAGGACGACCTCTCGAAGTTCGACTTCAAGCAAGGTGATGGCTTGAAGCGGGCGGTGAAGGCGATGACGAACGACAAGCTCGTTCTGTTTGCCACCAACGGCCGGTTTTTTACCCTCGATGCCAGCCAGCTTCCGGGTGGCCGTGGGCACGGCGAACCCGTCCGCCTGATGGTCGACCTGGAAGAGAACCACGATTTCGTGGAACTGTTCGTGCACGATCCCGCCCGAAAGCTGATCGTGGCGTCGAGTGGCGGATATGGCTTTCTCGTGCCGGAAGAGGAGGTCATCGCGTCCACCCGTAAGGGCAAGCAGATCCTGAACGTTGCGGATGACGAGGAGGCGCAGGTCGTCGTTCCGGCGGATGGCGACATGGTGGCGACAATCGGCGCTAACCGGAAGTTGCTCGTCTTCAAATTGGAAGACGTGAATGAGATGACCCGGGGCAAGGGAACCATTCTGCAGCGGTTCAAGGACGGCGGACTCTCCGACGTTCGCGTCTTCAACAAGAAAGACGGGCTTACGTGGCTCGATAGCGCGGGGCGCACGTTTACCCTGCCTTGGAGCGATCTCAAGGAGTGGGCGGGCGAGCGGGCACAGGCCGGCCACCTCGCGCCAAAGGGTTTTCCGCGTTCGAATAAATTCGGCCCGGCATTCTAACGTGATCTCGACGGGGGCTATCGTACCAGTCTGCACGGAAAGATCAGGAGTTCGCCGATCCCGGCCTTGTCATGGGCATGGGCTCTCGCTACGAAGCACACATGGGTGCGAAGACGGACCGGCGTAAGATGGGGCGAAGTGCTGTTGCGATCACGGCAGCTAGCTGCATTTGGGCCCTCGGCGGGGCCGCGTCGGCGCAGGATGCCCGACAGGCCCCTCTTGCTTCATCGCCTGAGACCCCTGCTGCCGCAGGCACGGGCAACTGCACGAAGACAGACTTCGAAACCGTGGTGGACCAGTCGGCAGCCGCGCTGCGGGATCTCAATCTGCAAAATCGTCCGCGCTTCCAGGAGAAGCTGCGTGCGTTGCGTGACAAGAAGAGATGGTCGCAGGATCAGTTTTTGAAAGAAGCCGTTCCATACGTCAAAGACGAGCAGATCGACGCCTTCGACCGGAAGACAAGCGAGCTTCTGACGAAGATCACCTCGATGGGGGACGAGGGAAGTGCCTCGGCCACGCCGGATTGCAGTCTATATCAAGGGTTGCGCGCCAATATGAGCGAACTCGTCGATACGCAGAATGCGAAGTGGACTTACATGTTCCGCAAGATCGACGCGGCACTCGGCGAATAGCCCTCAGACCCGTTCCCAGCCGTTGGGACCCAAGCGCTCCTGGGGCAGGAAGCGCGTCTTGTAGTTCATCTTCCGGGAGCCCTCGATCCAGTAGCCGAGATAGACGTACGGCAGGC
>JBLMYE010000013.1:0-3735 GCA_050258115.1 Deltaproteobacteria bacterium
CGCACGATTGCCGAAGACACCAAGCCCGGGGAATACGGCCGACGCGAAGCCTTCGCCGTGCACAAGATCCTCAAAGAGAAGGGCCCCGTGACAGTGCCACGAGAATTCGTGTTCATGGACCGCGCGGCCATTGGTCTGGGCGGGGTGTTCCTCCATCTGGCGGCCCGGCAGAACTGGTATCGTCTCTTCAACGAGACCATCGAAGACTTCGACCTTGAAAAAGTCTCCCTACGGCAGCACGAAGCCTTTACGGCCGCAGCCGTCCCCTTACCCGCTTAGACCAAGGGCGCGGCCTGCCCGCATGCGCCGGAAATGGGCGTGCGGGGGCAGCCCGTCAATGGAGTGAAAAGCCATTCAACGCCCCTTGTGCTTCTTGTAGGCGTTGATGATCGTCAGCATCCCTTCGCGCACCGATGGCCAACGGTTGACGAACTGAATCACCGGCCAGGAAATCACGCGTGAAATGCCGGTCACGTTGCCGAGACCCGGAGTCGCGGAAACGGCTTCACCGTTCTTGAACGTCACCTCTGGGGCGAACGTCCCGGTGACGTCGAACGTACTCTTGTAGGTCGTGATCGTGCAGACGACCGGCTGTTCCGGACTCTTGAACACGTAATCGACGGCGGCAAGGGCCTTGTCGATTTCCGCGCGTGCGATCCGTACCGTCAGGCGGCAATTGAAGTCTTTCACATAACCGCGCGAACCGCTTTCCAATTCGGCCCGCTCCACGGGCGAGGGCCGGAGAGGGAACAGGCAGGCTATTTCAGGCCCTGTTCCGGTCTCGACCTCAGCGAAGCAGTCTTCCGAAAGAGGCGGGGGCGAGCCGCTGGCGGCGAGTGCCGTCGAAGCGGTGAGCGTCGCAAGGACGAAAAAACAGGAAGGGCTGCGCCTCATTTCGCGTCGGCGGAGACCGCGTTGGTCTTCGCGACCGGCTTCGCCGCAGTGCTCCCGGTCTCGACGGCCGCATCGGCTTTTGTGGTCTTCGGCTTGCCAGGCTTCGTGTCCGGCGCTTTGCCGGCAGTCTTCGTGTCGGCCTCGATATCCTTTGGCCGGCCGTCGGCGTGATAGCGCTCCGCGCACCGTGTGTGGAGAAACTTGTTCACCGACTTCACCATGCTGCGATGGAAGATGCCCAGGTTATCCTCCAGGCTTGCCGCGAGCGAAACCGTCGCCTTCACGGCCGTCGGCCCATCGATGTCGTTCAGGTTGATCCAGATCTTGTCGGCCTTGCCGTTCTTGAATTCGAGCTTGGGCGCAAGCTTCACGAGCACGGGCCTCGGCTTGCTGTCCTGCTCCACCACGCATTTCACTTGGTGTTCGGGAATGCGGACCACGTGCTTTGGCTGCGTCAGGGCCGCGATCAGATCGGCCCGGCTGAGGTTGAGATCGACGGCGCAGCGGGCGTCGCCGAACCCCCAGGAGACGGAGGAACTGTCTCCCTTCTTCAACGTGTCGCGATCCCAGGTCTTAGCGACATCGCATTTGACATCGGGGCCAGTCGGGGCTCGCCCGAGGACGGCGGTGCACAACTGACGTTCGCACGCCTTGATGGCCTGCTGCTCGCCGGGGTCAGGTTCCAGCCCGACGGCCCGACCGGCGCTGGCCGCCAGTCCGGCACCCAGGACGAGCGCTGCTAGGATCGGACGCTGACGCGATTGCTGCATTGCAACATCCCCGGGGCTGGAACACGACGGCAAGGCTGGGTGCCACCTTATTGAGCCATCAATGAGGCTTCCCGCCTCCTTAAGGCCGATCAGGGGTGAGGGGAGCCGGTGACTGCCAAACTGTCGCGTCATCGGCCGCGGGCTGGCTCGACGTACGGTTTACTGACTTTCAAAGATCTCGCACGCGCCACCACCGCCTAATTTACGAGGATTTGAAATCTGCGGGCCGCTTGCGGTGCCAAAGGGGCTAGGATAGGTAACGCACGGGGCTGATTGGCCCGTGAATTTACGATCATTCAAGTTCGAGGGAGGGGAAGACCGCAATGAACATAGATATGTCGAAGGCCCATCCGGCGATGGACTATGACCAGCATATCGAGACCTACAAGGGTTTCCTGCGCTACTCGAAGGTCGGGATCGTTCTGATCGTTATGCTTCTTGCGGGCATGTACTACTTCCTGGTCTGACGGCCAGCCGCGTTCCGCTCGGCCGGGGATGGAACGCGGAAATGAACGGCGGTGCTGCAAAGGCATCGCCGCCCGGCCATCTGCGTCATCCTCAAATCGGTGACGCGGCCGAGGCCGCGTTGCGCATTCGGGAATCTCCATGATCACGATTGCAGTTACTGCGGAGGGGCCGGACGAGCCGCGCGTCGCCGTATCCCCGGAAACGGTCAAAAAGCTCACCGCGCTGGGTGCGACGGTGAAAGTCCAGTCGGGCGCTGGTCTGCGCTCGCGCTTCTCCGACGAAATGCTGAAAGCGCAGGGCGCGGAAATCGTCGACGGCGCCGCCGCTGCGATCAGCGGCGCGGACATCCTTCTCAAGGTCCGCCGCCCGGGCGCAGAGGAATTAGCCGCCTTGAAACCTGGAGCTATTGTGGCCGCCATGATCGAGCCCTACGGCGATCGCGCCGCGCTCGAGTCAGCGGCCGGCCGTGGGGCCACGCTCTTCTCCATGGAGTTCATGCCGCGGATCACCCGCGCCCAGTCCATGGACGTACTGTCTTCACAGGCAAACCTCGCAGGATATAAGGCCGTTGTGGACGGGGCATCGATGTTCGGGCAGGCCCTGCCGATGATGATGACGGCCGCGGGCACCGTGCCGGCCGCGAAAGTCTTCATCATGGGCGTTGGCGTCGCCGGTCTCCAGGCGATCGCGACCGCCCGCCGGCTCGGCGCCATCGTCTCGGCAACCGACGTGCGGCCGGCCACCAAGGAACAGGTGCAGTCGCTGGGTGCCAAGTTCATTGCGGTCGAGGACGAGGAGTTCAAGCAGGCCCAGACGGCGGCGGGCTATGCCAAGCCCATGTCGGCGGAATATCAGGCCAAGCAATCCGAACTCGTCGCCGGTCACATCAAGAACCAGGACATCGTCATCACTACGGCCCTCATTCCCGGCCGCCCCGCACCGCGACTCATCACGCGGGCGATGGTCGAAAGCATGAAGCCCGGAGCCGTCATCATCGACCTTGCAGCCGAGCGCGGCGGCAACTGTGAAGCGACCGTTCCGGGTCAGACCGTCGAGGTCAACGGCGTGCGCATCGCCGGTCCCATCAATCTGGCCGGCACCGTCGCGGTCAATGCGTCGAGCCTCTATGCCAAGAACCTTCTCGCCTTCCTCGAAGTCCTCATCGACAAAAAGGAAAAGGCGCTGAAGATCGATTGGGACGACGAGATCGTGAAGGGAACGCTCGTCGCCAAGGACGGCAAAATCGTCCACCCGAACCTGCAATCCGCCGCGTGAGGACAACCATGACGCGCTTGAAGATCGTCGCTCTTGCCCTTCTTGGCTCGGCCGCCATTTCGCAAACGGCCTTCGCGGCCGGCGCCGATCACGTCGACCCATCGATCTATCGCCTGATGGTCTTCGCCATGGCGATCTTCGTCGGCTACTATGTCGTCTGGAGCGTCACTCCGGCGCTTCACACGCCCCTGATGTCGGTGACTAACGCGATCTCCTCGGTGATCGTCGTGGGCGCTCTTCTCGCTGTCGGAGTGCCGCTCATTAAGGACGGATCGCTGCTGGCGAAGTTCTTCGGCTTCCTAGCGCTGGTCATGGCTTCTATCAACAT
>JBLMYE010000014.1:0-2957 GCA_050258115.1 Deltaproteobacteria bacterium
CCCCCACGCCCCCACGCCCCCGGCCATACGCGACACTACTTCCCCAGCCTCGATCCAAATTCACGTGCCCGGCCAGTCTAACCGCGCAGCCTCCCCCCGGGGACTACGCGTCACACGAACCGGCGCTCTTCAGCCAGCAACCTAGCTGGGATTGGAAGGAGAACCCCGCAGCACGGCCGGCGCATCCTCGACGGGCGGTGTCGTGCCGAGCCAGTTCTTCTCCAGCGCCGTCCAGACGACCGCGAAAGCGACCGTAGCCACAACGGTATTGATGAGGAAGATCTTTCGCCAATTGAACCGCGAAGGCGCGCTGCCGGGTGTCCCGGGTACAACATCGGCGCTCTCATCCTGGGTCACAACACCGAACGGCAGGACGGTAAAAAGGACGAGCCACCAGACCATGAAGTACAAGGCCAAACCGAGCGCGATGGTCATTTTCCGATCAAACCTGCTCAAGTTCGGTCAGTGTGCCGAGGAAATCCTTGGGGTGGAGGAACAGCACGGGTTTGCCGTGGGCGCCGATTTTCGGATTGCCGTCGCCCAGAACCCGGGCACCCTTGGCCTTCAGCTGATCGCGGGCTGCGATGATATCGTCCACCTCGTAGCACACATGGTGAATACCGCCGTCGGGATTGCGCTCCAGAAACTTCGCGATCGGTGAGTTCTCGCCGAGCGGCTCCAGAAACTCGATCTTCGTATTCGGCAACTCGACGAACACCACCGTCACGCCATGCTCGGGCTGTGCCGTCGCTTCCGACACCTTGGCGCCGAGCGCGTTTTTGTAGGTTGCGACGGCGGCGTTGAGGTCACGCACGGCAATGGCTACGTGATTGAGGCGTCCGATCATATCCCTGCCCTATGACTGAAGAAGGAGCGAATAACGGGCTATCTAGCGTGGCAGCGGCGGCGTTTCCACCCCCGCTCGCGCTTTCACCGCGTCTCCACGACCGAAACCATGACCTTGCAGATGGGTTTTTTGCCCCAGGCTTCCGAAATGGCCCCGCGCAGGGCCTTTCGGATGGCTTCCTCCACGAGATCGGGATCACGCCGCCGGGCCGGAGGGATCGATTTCAGCGTTCCCTCGAGTGCGTCGTAGGCGATATCGAGCATGCTCTCGCCCTCCTCGTCCACGACCGGCACCCCGTCCAGCTCCACGATCGGGTCGGCGACGACCTCGCCCTTGCGCGATAACACGACGCTGGCGACCACCATCCCGACGACGGCGAGTTTCCGCCGCTCCCGCACGGGCCCCTCGCCTTCGGGCACCAGGAGCTTTCCGTCTCGAAAGAGGCGCCCCACGGGCGCATCGTCAATCACTCGGGCGGGGCCCGGGGCCAGTCGCACGATATCGCCGTTGAAGGCGGGAACCACCTCGCCGATCCCGAGCGATCTGGCGAGGCCCGCATTGGCCATCAGATGCCGCGCCTCGCCATGCATCGGAACTGCGATCTTCGGCCGGATCCAACCGTACATCTGTCGCAGTTCTCCACGCCGGGGGTGTCCCGTGACGTGAATGAGACCGTCGCCATCGGTCAGGATCTGGCATCCGGCCCGCACGAGGGCGTTCTGAATGTATCCGATCGACTTCTCGTTGCCCGGAATGGCCCGCGACGAGAACAGCACCAGATCGCCCTTGTCGAGCGACACGTCCGGATGCTCGCCGTCGGCGATCCGCGCCATCGCCGCTCTGGGTTCCCCCTGGCTGCCGGTACACAAGAGCAGAATGTCTTCGCGCTTGAAGTACTTGAACTGCTGTTGATCCGCCCAGCTGAAATCCTTCGGCAGATAGCCCGTTTCGATGGCGACCTCGATCACCCGGTGAAGGGCCCGGCCTGCCACAACGAGTTTGCGCCCCGAGCGGCGCGCGGCCTCGTAGCACGCCTTGATGCGCGCCACATTGGACGAGAACGTCGTCACGACCACGCGAAACGGCGCTTTTGCGACGATGTCGGAAATGCTCGCGGCGACGTCCGTTTCGCTCGGGCTCTCGCCCTCGCGCATCGCATTCGTCGAATCGCAGACGAGAGCCAGCACGCCCTCGTCGCCCAGCGCCGACAGCCGCGCCGGATCTGCCGTCTTGCCGATATAGGGCGTCGCGTCGATCTTCCAGTCGGCCGTGTGATAGACCGTTCCGAACGGAGTGCGCAGAATGAGACCGCTCGTCTCGGGCACCGAGTGCGCCACGCTGACGAGTTCCAAGTCGAAGCCGCCGATCGGAAAGCGGCTGTCGAGCGGCACGACCTTCATCGGAATGTCGCGACCGCGGCCGTAATCGGTCATTTTGGACTTGAGCATCCCGGCCGTGAACGGCGTCGCATAGACCGGACATTGCAGGCGGGGCCAAAGCTCCAGCACCGCGCCGATATGATCTTCATGTGCATGCGTGATCACGAGCCCGGCGATCTGATTCTTTTGTGCCTCCAGGAAGCGCACGTCCGGAAGGATCACGTCGACTCCGGGATCGTCCTCGCCCTCCGGAAACGTGATGCCGAGATCGACGATCAGCCATTGGCGGTTGTCCGCAGGCCCCAGCCCGTAAAGGTAGACGTTCATGCCCACCTCGCCGAGACCACCGAGGGCCGCAAACACCAACTCGCCCTTCTCCTCGTTGTCACGCCCGCCGCTGCTCTTCGCCATTCGTCCGTCGATCCTCGGCAAGCCCTATCAAATTCCCAGTTTCAAAAGCCGGCAGGTGGCGACGTCAGGAAACGAGCGCCACGTCGCCGAACGACACCGTCTCCTGGACGCCCGAGGCCGTCGTGATGAGAAGAGCCCCATCCGCCGCGAGACCGGCAAACGTACCCTTCAGCATCCCCTGGCCCGAATTGACGGACAGAGCCGTTCCCACCGGAAGGCTCCGTTTGAGCCAGGCCTCCCGCACGCGCGCGAAGCCGTCACCCGCTGCCCACGTCCCGATCCATTCCTGCATGCTTGCGTCGAGACTGGGAAGGAAATTC
>JBLMYE010000015.1:0-2611 GCA_050258115.1 Deltaproteobacteria bacterium
ATGTCAGCGCCGGAGATTCGGGTCGATTCATTTGATCTGGTGCGCCGGATCGTCATGGAGAGCGACGCCATCGGCATCGCGGCACTCCACCAGATCAAGAGTGCGGTTGCCCTCGGACAATTGGTCGCGCTGCCGCTGGAATTACCGTGGATCAAGACGAACTACGGCATCATTCGGCTGGCCAACCGCACTCCCTCGCCGGCGGCGATCACGTTCCTGGACGTTCTTCGGGAAGTTGAGTCCGAAATCCTCTGATCCGGAGCCGCCCGGAAGCCCGGCTCCTCGACACTGTTACGACCTCGAACTTGTTGGACTGAATGTTCGCGCAGCGTGCGGGCATCAGGCTGATTTGCACGGTTCAGGGGGGTCGAACGCACGCGAGGCAAACGCGTCCGCAGAGCGCGGCCCTAGCTATCGATTTGAGCCGCGACTCGCCCTGCTCTGATCGCCTTTATGAAGCTGCGGTAGTCGGCAGCGTTCTGACTGGCATACTCAAATGCAAACTCGCTGATCGCGTCGTCGAAAGCCGGCCCGGAACCCAGATACCCGGCGATCATCGCCGCATCACCTGATCTGGCATGTGCGAGCGCCAAGGCATGCCCACACATGCGGGAATACTGATGCAGCATCTTCGCGTCCATCTCCTCGAGCGTCGCTGACACCTTCATGTCCATAAGCTGACGGAGGTAGAAATCGCGCTTGTTCTTCCCACGAGCCCATCCAAGAAAGACGTCACTTGCCGACTGCATCAGGCGCTGGCCCTCTACGACTCGCTGGCCCTGATTGGGATGCACGCTCTTGCCCGCATACGGTTCCAGCACCGAGCGGCGCGCCTCCTTGATCTGCAGGAACAGCGGATCATTGTCCGCCGCCATGAACAATCCGACGTAACACTGGGTCCCGACACTTCCCACGCCCACGACTTTGATCGCCAGGTCGCGGAATTGAAACCGGTCGAAAAGAATCTGGACATGCGCCGGCAGCGCTTCGCGATACGCAGCAATCGTTTCCGCGTAGCCGAATTTCATGCCGAGAGTAATCTCTGCCGTCGGATGGTAGATCAGCGGTGGCGCATCCTTGATCGTGAGCCTTGCTCCATCGCGCGAGACCAGCTTCGGCAGCTGGTGCTCCGGCGCGGTTCTTCGCTTTGCCTCCTTGATCAGCCTTGCGGACGCAGCGCGCACCGACGCGACGCGTTTCGGGTCGCCCCCCCGGTCTTCATAACGTTGCAGGTCTATCCGGTCGTACCAGACGTCACGCACCCGCATGGTCGCGTACGTCCGCATGCTTTCTCGGTATTCCCGAGCGACGCCCTGCGCCACCCGCGCCGCATCGTTGCTGGGAAACGTCAGATACTGCGCCGCGATTACCGCGCTCACCGCAAGGCGCTTGAGATCCCACTCGAATGGCGCTGGCAGCGTCTCGTCGAAGTCGTTGATGTCGAAGATCACGTTACGCTCAGGCGTCGCGAATCCACCGAAGTTCATCAGGTGTGCATCCCCACACGCCTGCACCTTGATCCCGCTCGTGGGGGTTCTGGCGAGATCGGCTGCCATCAATGCGGCTGAACCTCGGTAGAACGCGAACGGCGATGCCGACATACGCCCGTGCCGGATTGGCACCAGGTCCTCCATGCGGCCTTCATCACTCGCAAGCGTGAGTTCAACCGGATCACGACGACCTTTGTATGGCTTCCATTCCGCCTGCGATGCGCGCGGCACCGTCTCGCGGAGCGCCTTCCCTTTGGCGGCGCGTTCGTCAGCAGATGGATGTGAGTCCGTATCTTGCGGCGTCTTGCTCGCACGCTTGGATTGAGTATTTCGGACCATGTCACCCTCTCTCCGGATGGCTCGCCTTCTCCGGCGATCTTGCGGCGCGGCGGATCGCCTGTTCCGCTTGGCCAGTGTAAGCTTGCGGATTGCATTGGGGTGTATCGCAGCGAAGCGAGGCGCTTCGGCGGCTCATCCTGCTCGATGGGCCTCACGTGCGGCTGCTTTCAGCACCTCACGGGTGCGACCGCTCGTGGCCGGTAGTACCCGGTCACGAACGTCCGCTTCCATGGCGATCACGCCACTGCCTGGGACTCGCCCCAGCCCAGTTGCGGAAGGCCCTCGAAAAGACGTTCGGGTCCGAATAGCGCAGTGCGGCCGCGATCTCCAGGACTGGAAGGCCCGTGTCTCGCAGCAGCTGCCGAGCCAGCCCGAAGCGCGTCTGATCGACCAGCTTCTGCAGATGGGTTCCGTCCGCACGGAGTCGCTTTCTCAGGGTTCGCTGGTGAATGCCGAAGAAGCGCGCCACGTGGTCCGCCGAGGTGGCGCCGTTGAGCACGAACTGCGGCAGCGCGCTTTCAACCTGCTCGGCGAAGGTCATCGCGGCGTGCTCTGTTGCGCGCGCAATGGCCCGGTTCAGCTTGCGTCGCAGTGCAGGGTCGGTGCCGGCGATCGGTCGCTCGAGCCACGACGATGCGAAGATGACACCGCAGGCTTCGGCATCGAACCGGAGCCTGGTCCGGAATATGCGACGGAAAGCCGCCGAATGCGTCGGCCGCACGTGCGAAAACTGGACGCATGTCGGCAACCACGAAGGGCCGCAGAGTTCCTGCAGCGAGCGG
>JBLMYE010000016.1:0-5826 GCA_050258115.1 Deltaproteobacteria bacterium
CGTTATCGAGCACCAGGTACAAACGGCGTTTGGAATTGTCGATCAGGATCGTGCCCGGCTTCTCGTTGGAATAGAAGGGAACGGTCGGCGGCGCGCGACCGGGGATCTGAGGTCGTCCGCCACCCTCCATGATGGCCGGGAAAGGCTCACCGGGTCCCGGGCCAAAGCCGAAGAGCGATCCACCAAAGGCGTTGGACGACGACTGCGGCGCGCTCCGCGAAGATCCCGACCGCGCGCTCTCCTCGTCCCAGCCGCCGAACAGGCTCAATGATTGAGCAGCCGCCGGTAACGACAACAAGATCGACGCCGAGAGGGCGAGAAATGGGGGGAGACAACGCATCACTCTCATCCAAAGGCTCGTTACCGTTCCGGCCCCCTGCCGGTCAAAGCGGTTGGTTCTCCGTCAAGCAGTGCCCGACAGCTTTTCCAACGCGTCGGGATCGAGAAGAACTAGGCCACCGTTCTCGGCCCTTTCGACAAGGCCACGCTCTTTCAGTTCAGCAAGTGCCTCGGCAAGAGCCGCGACTTCGAGATCGAGGAACGCGGCAACATCGCCCGTCTTCAGGAACTCGGCGATATAGGCGGCGTTCCGTCCCTCGTGCCGATTCATGTGATGCATGGCCGACAAAAAGGCCGCGACGCGCCGGAGCGGGCTCTCGGCGGTCCCAGGATCGAGTTGACGACGCCGTGCCGCGAATTCGCGTTCCGTCTGGAGAGCCTGGCATTCGCGCACTTCGGCGGACGCACTGCAGAACTCTCCAATTGCGGAGAGCGGGAAGGCCGTCAGCCGGCTCGGCACGACAGCCATGACGCTGTGAATGTGGCGCTCGAGAAAACCGAGCCCCACGAATGTGCCGGGAAACACCATTTCTACGACCTCGGGGGGGCCGGACGCGCGGCGGCACGTTACGGAGAGAATGCCCGACTCCAGCTTATAGATTGCGGATTTCTGATCGCCTTCCCGGCACAGAAATTCGCCCCGGTCGAGGAAGCGGTCTAGCCCGGGCACCTCTGGATCGCGCTCCAAGCTCCGGGCAATCGGAAGAACGAACGGTTCGCAAAGGTCTGGAAAAACATCGGCCGAATAATCGGCCTGGGCTAAATCAACCATGACGCTACTCACTGAAATCGACGCTAACTCACTCACCCACTGGTTAACTGTGTTAGATTAGCATCTTTTGACGAGGATAAAAAGCCGACAGATCAGTTTGTTATTGACAGCCGTTGAATTGTCACTTTGTGCGGCGCGTCGAATTCTGGCTTTTTCTCGGCGTAACAATGGCTTCGCCCGTCACATGTAACGAATTCGCCGCTGCCGCAATCAGCTTTCGCGGCGGCCTCATCGTTCGGAAAAACAGGATCTTCAGTTCTGGGCGAGGTAGTAGCGGTTAACCCAGCCCCGCGCGTTGCGAAACTGAATTTCACACCATGTCGCGATGCACCTTCCGGCCATCCGGACGTTGGTGGCGTTGGGTGGGATCACGCCAATGATCGCATAGTCCTCGGACGGACCGCTCCGCATGTTCAGCACGTCGTCGTCGTCGACGCCGTAGACACTGAACGACACAGGGGCGGCCGTAGCGGTCTCTACCGGCGAGGCATCATCCGGTGGGAAATCGGGGTCGGCTGACGCTGCGGGCGGGCTCTGCCGGGGTGAGGGAGCGACGCTCTTCTGGACCGGCGCTGGCGGCATCACGGGCGCTTTTGTAGACGCCGGCTTCGCCTTCGGACGCGGCACGGGCGCCGCCTCGGCTGAAGCAACCGCGAACTGGGATTGCAGCGTGCGCGCCAAACCGAGGCCTACGAAAAACAGACTGCGATCTGCCGGAGCTTCTTCTGGGATTCCCAGCCGCTCTGCCGCCGATTTCGGCCGAGCGGCGAGCCGCGGGGGAGATTTCAGAACGGGGGCCTGCACCTTGGGCTTCTCGACGGCGTCCGCGACCACAACGGCGGGGGCACGGCTTGCGGCTCTCGGCGGGAGCGCCGACGGCTTCTCAGCCACCACGATCGACGGCGCGCGTTCCACGATCGTCGCGGTTCCCCTCTTGCCATCGTCCCGGCGCCAGAAGACCCGCTCCTGCTTGACGTGAATCGTCAGGCACTGCTCTTCGGCATCGAACCAGCGGAACCACTTGTAGCAGAGACGATCGCCCTTGACCCACCAACGGCCCCGGTCGTGTTCGGCGCCCAGGACGGAGGCAAGGCTTCCCGCGTTGCCACTCATCAGACCGTCGCCGGTGAACGTGATCGGAATAGTGGTGCCGAGCGGCGTATCGAGTTCGACGCGCGACCCTGTGAACGTCTCCTTAAGGTCTGTCGCGCCGAGCTTCATAGGCTCCGCCCCGGCGGTGGCCGGCAGGAGACAGATAAGGCATGTGAAGAGACGGCGCAGCAAAGAGGTCCCCTGGATCCTGCAGCTGGGCAAATGCGGCCCGTTTGGGTCGATCGCACAGAAGTATGGCAGAAGCTCGAATGTGAGCGATGCCGGTTGCCGGAGCGTTACGAATTCATCCTGGCCGACGCAGATATTTAGGCATCACCCGAGATTAACGGCCCGTAAAGGTCTCGCGGCCGGAACCAGGCCGCGTCTTTCGGCAGGAACGGGCCACCCGCTCTTAACCTTTTTCGTTGCGTTAGCGGCCCGGCCCGATCATGTTGCCCGTTATTCACGCTGACACATCTGGGGGTTGGTATCCGGTGTTTATGAGATCTTTGACGGCGGCCTTTTGTGCGATCGCCCTTCTATCTGGCTTCCTCTCCTACAAGCCGGCCTTCGGTCAGGACGCACCGGAAAAGGTGTTCAGCACCGAGCAACTGGACCAGATGCTTGCGCCAGTGGCCCTCTATCCGGACGAGGTTCTGGCGAACGTTCTGATGGCCTCGACCTATCCGCTCGACGTCGTCCAAGCCGCCCGATGGATCAAAGAGCCCCAGAACAAAAAGCTGAAGGGCGATGCGCTGGCCAAGGCCCTGGAAGCCAAACCCTGGGATCCTAGCATCAAGGCGCTCACGCTCTTTCCCGAAGTCCTGAACATGATGAGCGATCAGCTGGAGTGGACCCAGAACCTGGGAGATGCCTTCCTCGCTCAGGAGGACGAGGTATTCGCACGAGTCCAGTTTCTGCGCGAAAAGGCCGATGCTGCCGGCAACCTGAAGAGCAACAAACAGCAGACGGTCAAGAAGGAAGTTAATCCCGAGACGAAGACGCAATACATCGTCATCGAGCCGGCGCAACCCGAATACGTTTATGTCCCCGTCTATCAACCCACCGTCGTCTATGGATCGTGGTGGTATCCGTCGTACCCGCCCTACTACTGGAACTGGTATCCGGGCGCGAGTTTCGTCAACGGACTCTTCTGGGGAGCCGGTTTCGCAGTAGCCAACGAAATCTGGGGCTGGAACCGGTTCGACTGGAGACGGGGCGACATCGATATCGACATCAACCGCTACAACAACATCAACGTGAACCGTCCGGCCATCACGAACAACACGTGGCAGCACAATTCCGTACATCGCGGGCCGGTCCCTTACCGGGACAAGGCCACGCGGGACAAGTTCGCCAAGGACACCAATCTTCGCGACAAGAGCAAGGATTTCAGCGGTTTCGACAAGGGCTCGCTGGACAAGACGCGCGACATCGACCGCGTGAAGGACAAGCTCGGCACGACCTCGGATGGCAAATTCAAGGACAAAACCAAGGATCTGGATCTCAGCCGCGACAAGCTCAACGACAAGATGCCGGATCGCGGCGGTGATAAGATGAAAGATAAGACCAAGGACTTCGGTGGTGACAAACTCAAGGACAAGTCCGGGGCAGGAAACAAGCTGAAGGACATCGACCGGCCGAAGACCAAAGACATCAAGCCGGCGACGAAGGACATCAAGCCGCAGACACGCGACATCAAGAAGATCGACCGGCCGACGCCCAAGGCGCTCGATGTTAAGCCGAAAGCGCAGGTTCAAAAGCACATCGACCGCGGTGGCGCCAGCCGGGCGGCCGCGCGGTCGCATCCCAAGGCTCGCGCCGGCGGGGGCGGCGGCGGTGGACGGGCCGGAGGAGGAGGAGGACGTCGAGGCGGGCGCCGATGATGGCGCCTACCAGCTTGTTCTCTTTCGACATCGGAGTTGATCTCATGCGCTCTATCTTCTTCTCCACTTTGCCAAGGCTCCTTGCACCGTTCCTTTTCCTCGCAATTGCGGCAGTTCCCGTCCGCGCGCAGGAGGCAGCCACTTTCAAATCCCCCGATGACGCCGTGACGGCCTTCGTCGATGCCATTCGCTCCGACGACCCGGGCGAAGCCCTGGTATCGGTCCTTGGAACCGAAGGGCGGGATATTGCGAGTTCCGGGGACGACGTCGCAGACGCCGCCCGCCGTGCGCGATTCATCGAAGCCTTCAACGAAGCCCATTCCTTGCAGGCCGATGGAGACTCCAAATCGACGCTCGTGATCGGCAAGGACGAGTTTCCATTTCCTATTCCGCTGGTGAAAGACGGCGACCAGTGGAAGTGGGACGTGGCTGCCGGTGTCGATCAGATTTTGACCCGGCGGATCGGAGAGAACGAGATTTCGGCTATAGAGGTGATGCGCGCGTACGTGGCTGCGCAACTTGAGTACGCCGAGAAACCGCGTGACGACCGGGGCGTCCAGTACGCGCGGCGGCTGATGAGCCGCGAAGGCCGCAAGGACGGACTTTACTGGGAGACAGCGGAGGGCGAACCAGAGAGTCCGATCGGCCCTCTCGTTGCCAAGGCGCAAAGCGAAGGCTACAAGGGCCGTGCCGCAAAGGGCGGCGGGCAGACCGCCTATCATGGCTATCTCTATCGGATGCTTTACGGGCAAGGCCCCGACGCGGCGGACGGACCGCGCGACTACATCGTCAACGATCGCATGATCGGCGGCTTCGCGCTGATCGCGACGCCGGCCGAATACGGCAACTCCGGCGTCATGACCTTCATCGTCAACCAGGACGGCGTAGTCTACCAAAAGGACCTTGGCCCGGAGACCGCGACCGAAGCGGCGCGGATCAAGCTCTTCAATCCCGACAAGACCTGGACGAAGGTGGAAGCCCAATAGGGATCGGTGGATGGGCCGTCGTGGTTCGCTAAAAACGGCCCTGCCGATCTGCCTGTTTCGGTCGCGGCGGCTGGCGATCCCGGCAGGTCTCGAACCTGCGACCTACAGTTTAGGAAACTGTCGCTCTATCCAGCTGAGCTACGGGACCGGACCGGTGCGGCGCGGGGCTCTTATAGCAGAGCCGGCGCCCCGTGACAGCAGCTCGGGGCGGTTTTCGAAGGCCTCCCGGGGAAAAGGCCAGCGCCTCGTGGGGAGAGATCCGGCCGGGCCCGCGTTGCATGGCGGGCGGCTGACCTCTACTGGCTGATCGGCCGGCGCAACGCCTGCGGACTCGTCCTATCAAGGTATTTTCCCGATGACCTCGTTCCTCCCGCCCGCATGGCTGGCGCCTATCGTCCTTCTTATCCTGTCGAACATCTTCATGACGATCGCCTGGTACGGGCACCTGAAGTTCAAATCGGCGCCGCTGACGACGGTCATTCTGGCGAGCTGGGGTATCGCCTTCGTGGAATACTGCCTTGCCGTTCCGGCCAATCGCATCGGGCACGGGACCTATACGGCAGCCGAGCTCAAGACCATCCAGGAGGTTATAACGCTGGTGGTCTTCGCCGTGTTTTCGGTCGTGGTTCTGAATGAGGCCTTCACCTTGAACCATCTGGTGGGCTTCACGCTGATCGTCGCGGGCGCCTTTTTCGTATTCAAGGCTCCACTCTGATCGGATCCTAAGAGGCCCCATGCCCGCCCACCGGAC
>JBLMYE010000017.1:0-5912 GCA_050258115.1 Deltaproteobacteria bacterium
ACGGGTCCGGGATAGAACCCACCTCTAGTGCTCGGCAAAATTCGGTGAAGAGAGGATAGGCATGGCGGAGTACGGCGAATGGAATCGAAAGGGGGCAACCCTCAGCGACATAACAGCCGAGGCTGAGTACGGTGTGGACCGGGACTTCATCATCAAAGGCATCAAGTCGGCCAAACTTGAATACCGTGATGGGGCAATATGGGGAAACCCATACCTCAGAATCCTGAGGAGGCAACTAGAGAAGTACATAGCCGAGGAGCTTGGCGAGGATTATTTGGTGCGAGCCAAGGCTCAGACAGAGCTTCGCAAGATCAAGAAAGAGATATCCGATCTCAAAAAGAAACTGAACACACTTCAATATCGAAAGGCCGATCTTGAAGAGTCGTTGAAAATAGCAGACCACCGAACAATCGAATGAACCCGACAAGCAACCACGGAGCAGGTTCAGTGCTTTTATCCATAGGGCCGTGGCCGTGGTTGCTTGTCGGGTTATCCGTCCTGTTAGGGTCACATGGGGATTTGCGCCCGGGGGAAATCGTCTGAGAAAGAAAAAGGGTTTGACAAGAACCTCCGGATGTGATTACAATGTAATTACAAAGGAGGTGCAAGGATCATGAAATCGAGAATCGTGAAAATCGGCAACTCTCGTGGGGTTCGAATCCCCAAACCGCTTATCGAAGAAACAGGTCTCGGCGAAGAAGTTGAGATCCAGGTCGAGGGAAACCGTCTCATCATTGCTCCAGCAGGTCGTCCTCGGGCTAACTGGGCCACTTCCTTTCGAAAGATGGCCCGGGCGGGCGACGATGTCTTGATTGATGGTGATTTGCAGGTTCGAACTGCGTGGGAAAAGGACGAGTGGGAATGGTAATAAACCGTTTTGACGTCTTCTTGGTGAATCTGGATCCGACAGTTGGCCACGAGATCAAGAAGGCGCGCCCGTGTTTAGTCATCTCTCCTGACGAGATGAATCATCACATCCGGACCGTCATCGTAGCCCCGATGACAACAAAAGGCCGATCGTATCCGACGAGGGTTCCATGCAAGTTTAAGGGCAAGTCTGGGCAAGTGGTTCTTGATCAGCTTCGGACGGTAGACTCGGTCCGGCTGGCAAGGAAGTTGGGAACAATCAGTCGAAAGACAGCCTCTGAAGTTCTTTCCGTTCTGCAGGAGATGTTCGCGGAGTAAGCAGGACCCTAACCAGCGGCTCCACAAGAACCGCTCGTAGACTCGCGGCCTGTGAGCCGCAACGTTGCGCCGGCGAGAGCGCCTGTGCTTTTCGATATGATTCGAGTTCTGTCCCATTGGCTCAGCGGACGTTCTCCTTTTCCGCGACGGACCAAGTACATCGTGTATGATATGAATTGGGCTGTGGATGGGTCGGCGGCGGCGTAATAGGAAAATGGCAGGGAGAATATGGACAAGGTCATGTCAGTTGATGGGGTCCCGGTAAGGCTGACCGAAGAACGTTGGTTCCATATTGTAGAAAACCACGACGACATGGCCGGCCATTACGATGACGTCCTGGAAACAATTTCCGATCCCGATCTGGTGCTGCTCCCGGGTATCGTGGCTCGTCGATTGCCGTCCGCAACTATGGAAGGAGACGATTCCTGTTCGCCATCTATCGAGAAGTAAGTGGTGACGACGGGTTTGTCATCACAGCTTATTTCGGTAGCAAAGTCAATCGAAAGAGGGCCATATGGAAAAGACCATAGCTTCTCAGACAGTAGAATCAGTGACGCTGGCTGTCCCCCTGTTACTTAAGTTTCCAAAACGACGATTCTGGGTGGATTATGATGCGGAGGCCGACGTTCTGTACATCAGCTTCCGTCGCCCCCAACAAGCAACGGACACGGAAATGACGGAAGAGGGGATCTTGCTGCGTTACAAGGGTGAAGAGCTCGTTGGGATAACCATTCTTGATGCATCAACACGTTCTCAATAAGACAATCAAACGGGCACCATTCTTCCAAACAGAGATGCCTTGCCCAACCTGACGCTCAACTGGACTGCGCATCTGCAGGGCAGCATACCAGAGCCGCCGAATAAGAGAGCCCGTACCATTTCGGCGCGGCCGGTTAGCTCCTCGTTGGGCGGCAAGAACCCGCCCTACCGCAACTCGAAGGCGGCGAGCCATCATGAAGAGAGCCATGGCAAGATCATGAGCGACGAGCTTCGCGCGGCGATCCGTGCGCTACAGGGCGGCGATGATGCGTATGCGCAGACGGCCTTCGCTGAAATTGCGGACATGGCGCGTCGCGAGCCCGGCGAATGCGCGACCGAGCTGTCGCGCGCGCTGCGCGAGGAGCAGGCCGCCGGCGCACTGCGCACGCCGCGCCTATTGACCCTGCTCGGCCTGACGCGCGAGCCGATACCGGAGTGCGTGCCGCTCTGCCTCGACCTGTTGCGCGCGCTGGCGACCACGCTGTCGCCACTGCCGACCGATGCCGCGCTCGGCGCCGCGGCGATCGTTGCGCGCACCCGGCCGCGCGCGCTGCTGCCCGACATCGCCGCCATGCAGGCCGGTTCGCAGGCGGCACAGGATATCGACCGAGACGTGGTGCAGGCGCTGCGGCGTCTGCTCGCGATCTCGAGCGTGTTCTTGCGAGAGTTGCCGGACAGCGCGGTCACCAACATGGCGCGCTGGCTGTGGTGCGACTGCGCCGCGTTCGACCTGATGACGCTGGCAGACTTCGCCGGCCTGCAGGTGGAGCAGTCGGGTGCCGACGACCCGATTGTCGGACTCATGATCGACCTTGTCGAGCGCGTGCCGGCTACCGAGGACCAGAAACGCTACGCCGGCCAGCGGCTGCAGGAAGCCGGAGTCGGTGCTACGGTGGTCGAGCAACTGCAGGCGACGTGGCGCGCGATCCGCGTGGCGCCAGCGCCAGACCCCGCCGCCAAGGCACCCCCGATCGCCGACCCCGAGCCCCCGCCGCCCGAACCGCGCGTCGACGAATGGCTGGCCGCATTCGCCGCGGGCGATGGCAACGGCGTCGAACTGGCGCGCATCTACATCGACCAGATGTTCGAAGATTATCAGCCGCCGGCCGCGCTGGCCTGGTGGGTGGCGGTCACCGTCGACGGATTGCCGCCCCGCCGGCGCCGCACGGACGTCGAGTGGGCGCTGGTTCGAATCGGCAATGCACTGCGTCGGCATGGCGAATCGATGACCGTGTTGCCGCCGTCCCTGCTGCGCCGCTGGCTCGACACGCCGCAGCTCCTAGATGCGATGGGCACGCGGATCGCGCTCGACCTGCTTAGCAGGCAGCAACCGGGCATGGTCGTGCAACGCTACCTACACCGCGCGGTCGCCGCGTCCAGCGAACGCCATCCGGAGATCCTGATGGGCGGATTGTGGCGCGCGCTGGCTGCGGCTGAGCCCGCGGCCGTGCTGCTCGTGGCCAGCCGCTGGCTCGCGTTCGGCTTTGGCCAGAGCGGATTCCTCGAGCTGCTCCTCGACCTGCTGATCGAGCGCGCCCGCACATGGCCGGCGCTGATCGACGCGCTGGAGGGATCGCTGGGGCCGACGCCAGGCACGCCCGCGGACGTGGTCGACGTCGCGCGCAAACTGCTCGACGAGTTCCGCCACCTGCCAGCGGAGAGGAGACAGCCGTGAGCAAGATCTACGTCTCGTCCACCTTTACCGACCTGCGCGCGCACCGGAGCGCCCTGTCGCTGGCGATCCGCCGACTCGGGCATGTGGATATCGCCATGGAGTACTACGTCGCCGAGGACGCGCGCCCGCTCGACCGCTGTCTGCGCGACGCCGGTTCCTGCGATCTGTACGTAGGCCTGTTTGCCCGCCGTTATGGCTTCTGTCCGCCGGGCCAACAGCGATCGATCACCGGACTCGAGTTTCGCGCCGCCGTGCCGCCGGCATCGACTGCCTGTGCTTCCTGCTGCCGGAGGATGCGCCCTGGCCGGACGAATACGTCGAGGGCGGCGCCGGTGCCGACAAGCTGGCGGCACTCCGCGCCGAACTGGGCGAGCGCTTCCTGTCCGGGTTCTTCACCACACCGGACGAACTGGCGGCGGTCGCATCGGCCGCAATCGTGCGCAACCTCGACCTCGGCCGCGCGCCGTTCGACGCGCAGCGCGAGCACCGATTGATGAAGAGCTGGCGATCCGCCAACACGCTGCCGGCGGAGCGCGTCCGCGTGGCGCAGGCGCTGGTCAACATGGGCAGCCCGCGCTACGTCGCGGCGATTAAGGAGCGGCTACTCGCCGCCGACGCGCAGCATGACGTCGCCGGTATTGCCCATTACCTAGACGAACTACAGCGACTGGCGGCCAGCCGGCGCGAGTTGATGCCGATCTTCCTCGACCTGCTCGAGCACGAGGACGACGAAAAGCGCTACTTTGCCGCGTTCCAGCTAGGCGAACTAGCGCTTCGCGGCGCGACGCTGGCGCCCGGCATCATCGACGCGCTGCTAGTGCGGGCAACCGAACCTGCGCCGAGGGTGCGCGCGCAGGTGGCGCACACGCTCGGCAAGCTGACGCCGGGCGATCGGGCGCATGCGGGCCTCGTGTCGGCGCTGACACAACTTGTAAACGACAGTTCGACGGAAGTGCGCGAGCTGGCCGAGGCGTCATTGCGGCTGGTGCAGGGCTAACGTGGACATGCTCCTGCTGAAGCGAGGGAGGCTCGCCTTTAGCGATAGTCGGGATCATCTGACGAAATCATTCTCTCAATATTTCAAGGCGTAGGGTCCCAGCGGTGCACAGAGGTGATGAGCCTATATCGTGAGGTTGGCGGTCTCTCGCATGCGCTCTTTGTGGAATGGCCCCGAGCTGACTGAACCAAGGCAGATCCTGGCAGCGAGAGCTGGCCGCCTGCGAGGGGGTCCGAGCTGATTCGGCGCCTAACCACAGCATGCCGCGGCCGGCTTTGCGCGCCGCCGCTGCTGCCGGAACTCAGGGCGGGACGCCATAGAGTGGAGAATGGGTGACCCATCGCACTCTATGAATTTGTCTTGGAGCAGCTCAGCCGCCCTGCCTGCCGTTCTTCCTCCCCCGTCATCGTGGTAAAGTAGTATGATGGAGATCAACACGAACACCATGAGATTCAGGGATAGGAGAGAGGCCGGCCGTGGGCTTGCAAGAGCGGTCTTGCGTTACGCCGATCAACAGGGGGTGACCGTCCTCGGCCTGCCCCGGGGCGGGGTGCCCGTCGCCTACGAGGTGGCGAAGAGGCTCAGGGCCCCCCTCGATGTCTTTCTTGTCCGCAAGCTGGGCGTCCCCGGCCAGGAAGAGCTCGCCATGGGCGCCATCGCCTCCGGCGGGATCCGCGTCCTCAACCGGGATGTAATAGCTCTTGCGGGTCTCACCGACGACATCATTGATGCGGTCGCCGCCAGAGAAGAGCGAGAGCTGGAACGCCGGGAACGGCTCTATCGCGGCGGCCGTCCGCCTCTGCCCCTCGCCGGGCGGATTGTAATCATCGTTGACGACGGGCTCGCAACCGGCGCCTCCATGCGGGCGGCGGCCCGGGCCGTGCGCAGCCAGGGACCGGCAAGGACGGTGGTCGCCGTCCCCACTGCGCCGCCGGACACGTGCGACTCCCTGGGGCGGGAGGTAGATGAAGTGGTCTGCCTCCTCAAACCTTACCGGTTCAGAAGCGTCGGTGCCTGGTACCAAGACTTCTCCCAGACCACCGACGAGGAGGTTCAGCGTCTGCTGCAGCAGGCCTCCTATTCCCCCGATCCCGAAAGCAGCCCATCGGGGCAGGGTGCCTGAACGGGGCAGTAGTGGCAGGGGTTAGAGCTTTGTTATCGACTCGACATCTTGACACGACGGTCTTCTTGCAGGCGCCGGTCGCTGTGGGGAGGAGTAGCCATGGAGACATGGAGGCAGGGGGCTTTCGGTGCGATCGTTATCGGATCCGGCCCTGGGGGAGCCACCGTCGCGCG
>JBLMYE010000018.1:0-4976 GCA_050258115.1 Deltaproteobacteria bacterium
CGCGGCAGGTGCCGCTGGTGGCGCATTGCCACTGCCGGTAAACCGCTTCAGCCACTGGCCGTTGCGCGAACCGTCATAAAGCGAGGGATCGGACAATGTCGTCGGACCACCTTCCGGACACGACGCCGTCCGTCCGATCTGCGATCCGGGAGGCGGGACAGTTCCTTTCGCGAATGCGTCCAGAAGCGTCTCGAGCAGTTCGGGAGTCAAGTCTTCGTAGGTGTCGGCGCCGATCTGAACCATCGGTGCATTCGCACACGATCCGAGACACTCCACCTCTTCCCAGGAGAAGGCCCCGTCGCCAGACAGATGAAACGGCTCTTCGGCGATCCTCTTCTTGCACACCCGCACGAGATCTTTCGAACCGCGCAGCATGCACGGCGTCGTCCCACAAACCTGAACGTGGGCCTTCGACCCGACCGGAGCCAATTGAAACATCGTGTAGAAGGTCGCGATCTCGAGCACGCGAATGTGCGCCATGCCCAGAAGGTCCGCCACGGCGCGAATGGCGGGCTCTGTGATCCAGCCGCCAATCTGTTCCTGCGCGCGCCAGAGAACCGGGATGACGGCAGACGCCTGCTTTCCCGGCGGATACTTGGCGATCGTCGCGTTCACCCAGGCAAGATTATCGGGTGTGAACGCGAAATGCGCGGGCTGATCCGGATGTAGGCGGCGAACGGCCATGCGCAGCTCCCAGAAACGTCCACCCCTCCCCGGAGCGCGGAGACGGGCCACGTAGGCCTTCGCCGGAATTTACGGCGTGGGCCAAGTGAATTGGGATCGGTCGGGCTATGAGGCGAGCGCCACGAGGCAGCCGCCCGGGCATCCCGAAAAGGATGGGGCTTCCCCACCCCGCGAACCCCTTCGACAATCCGGTTTTTCAGTTACGGCCTTGATGCTGGCAAAGCAAGCGCGGAAGCCTTGGCCGATGGTGGGTAGGCCCGCGCCGCGATGTCGCTGATCACATGACGAATCAGGCATCCCCCAACGCCGGCGGGTGCCCTGTCACACTGGCTATGAGCGTTTCAGATCATCAGGTCCAGTAGAGGACCTTGTCGAAATCACTGAACCACGCGACCAGCAGCAGCGCCGTCGCAATGGGCGCGAGGAACAGCGAGATCTGCGAACCCACGCGCAGGAAGCCGGTCCAGAAGATCCCAAGCAGAACGCCGAACAGAAGGATGATGAACCCACCATCCTCCGCTTCCCGGGCCGCAGCGAAAAGAACCCCGGCCAGGAACGCCGCAAGCCCCAGGACCACAGGCACGGCCGGCAGGTCGGACTGAAGCGATCCCATCGGCCAGCCGTTCCGGCGGGCGAACATGCGATACGTGGCGAGCGACAGACCCCAGCCCAGAGCGGCCACAGCCAGCAGAAAGCGCTCGTCGATCATCGACCCATCCGGTCAGTTGACCGGCCCCTGATTGCAGTCAGAAAACCTAGCGCTGGAAGCTCGGGCCTGTCCAGCATGGCCCGCCGTGATCCGCGGACCCGGCCCGCACGGGCGGTTGCCGCACCACCGCTACGGTGGAGGAGAAATCACTCAGTTCCAGCGCCGCAGCGAGTCGCGCCGCCAGGCCTCATGCTCGTCCCGTTTGCGTTTGCCGCGCACGTTGACCAGATAAAGGACCAGAGCCCAAACGAGAAAAGTCAGAGAAATCAGAAGGTCGGTCTGAATGTTGAAGTCTAACATGGCACGTGTCCGCGCAAATCGTACTGTTCCGGCGGCTTCCCCACGGCCGCACGAAAGGAAAACTCAAGCTTTTTTAACATAGACCAATTTGAAGCAAAGTATCGGGCCTTAACATCGTAAACTGCTAAGTAGAATACGACGCATGCAGAATGTGGAAACGACCTGCGATATCTGCCGCCCTCGCGTCGTGGCCGCCAGCCTGCGGGGCATCCGTCGGCGCATTGTCGAATATGACGAACTGGAGTTCTGGGGGACGGCGCCGTTCGACAACGCGATCCGCCTGCTCGACGGCGCCATTGCCGATACCGACTTCTCCCACTTCGTATTGGCCGAAGATCAGCCCGACCGGACCCACTACCTCGTTCATATCGAAAGCCTGATCGCCTTCCTCGAAGTGTACGAGCGCGGCGGCCAAACGAGCTCGAATGTGGTCGATCTACCTCGCCATCAGCGCTGACACGCCTACCGGTCGATCTCGCCGAAGACAATGTCGAGGGACCCGAGAATAGCGGATACGTCCGCCAGCATGTGGCCCCGATTGAGATGGTCCATGGCGGCCAGATGCGGAAACCCGGGCGCGCGGATCTTGCAGCGGTAGGGCTTGTTCGACCCGTCGGCCACGAGATAGACGCCGAACTCGCCTTTCGGCGCCTCGACGGCCGCATAGACCTCGCCGGCTGGCACGTGAAAGCCCTCGGTGTAGAGCTTGAAATGGTGGATCAGCGCTTCCATCGAGCGCTTCATCTCGCCCCGCCGCGGCGGCGCCACCTTCGCATTCGACGTCATGACCGGACCCGCCCCCGACGGCGAGCGAAGCAGTTCACAGCACTGCTTCATGATCTTCACGCTCTCGCGCATCTCGGCCATGCGGCACAGATACCGGTCGTAGCAGTCGCCGTTCTTGCCGATGGGAATGTCGAAATCCATCTCGGCGTAGCATTCATAGGGCTGAGCCTTCCTCAGATCCCAGGCGGCACCCGAGCCGCGCACCATCACGCCCGAGAAGCCGAAATCGAACGCTTCCTGGAGCGGAACCACGCCGATGTCGACGTTGCGCTGCTTGAAGATGCGATTGTCGGTCAGAAGCCCATCGATATCATCAAGCACTTTCAGGAACGGATCGCACCAGTTGTAGATGTCGTCGACGAGTTCCGGCGGCAGGTCCTGGTGTACGCCGCCGATGCGGAAATATTTCGCATGCATCCGCGAACCCGACGCCCGCTCATAGAACACCATGAGCTTCTCGCGTTCCTCGAAGCCCCACAGCGGCGGCGTCAGGGCGCCAACATCCATCGCCTGCGTGGTGACGTTCAGCAGATGCGACAGATGCCGCCCGATCTCCGAATAAAGGACGCGGATCAATTGCGCCCGCCGCGGCACCTCGATCGCAAGCAGCTTCTCCGCCGCGAGGCAGAATGCGTGTTCCTGGTTCATCGGGGCGACATAGTCGAGACGGTCGAAGTAGCCGATGGCCTGGGTATAGGTCTTCGCCTCGATCAGCTTCTCGGTGCCCCGATGCAGAAGCCCGACGTGCGGATCGACCCGCTCCACGACCTCCCCGTCGAGTTCGAGCACCAGGCGCAGCACACCGTGGGCGGCGGGATGCTGCGGCCCGAAGTTGATGTTGAACTGGCGGATTTCTGTCTCGGCCATCTCGTGTCTCTCAGCTCCGCCGAACCCCGGCAATTTCCCCGACCCGCGCCCGTTTCGCCTTCTCGTTCACCCGCGCGACGAACCGTTCCCAGGGGACGACTGCACGCTCATGGCTCCCCTCGCCGATCTTGTCCAGCCCGTCGTGCGCGACAACATGGAACGCCACGCGCCGCCCCGCCACCCGCGTGCATGTCGCATCCACCGTGACGATCTGGCCCGGCACCGTCGCCGCCCCGTGCGAAACATCGATGTGAACGCCGAGGCTGCCTTCACCAGGATCCAGATGCGGCTCCAGAACCCTCATACACGCCCACTCCATGAGCCCCACCATGAAGCCCGTGGCAAACACCGTCGGCATCAGCTGGAAATCGTGAAACTCGGGATAGAGATGCGGCACCGTCTTGTTGGCTGGAACCTTGTATTCGATCCGCACCGCGTCGCCCGCCTTCAATGTATCCTTCATGCCGGCATTCCCTAGTGCATCACGGAGCATCGCTCGTGGAACGGCCGGCAGCAGACGAGAGTTCGCCACTGGCGATGAACCCGATGCTCACGTTGTAGAATGAAAGGATGGACTCGCCCCCTTCCCCGACGCCCGATGCAAACTGCTTGGCCACTTTCGAGAATGGAAAGCACCAGTCGCCGCTGTCGAACCGGATGCCGATCTCGTCCCGGTCGTGAACATCCCATTCCCCGCCGGCCGCCGCGACGATCGCCTCGCCCAGATAAGACCCCAGAACCGACACCAGACTGGAAACCGCGCCCGCGTCGGTCATCCGCTGTCTCTGGCGCTCAATGTACCCATCGACCCAGGCGACCGACTCCGGGCCGTACCCGAAGCCCGCGATGCCCGAGACCGGCCCCAGCTCTTCGATCACGAGAGCGGCATTTCCGCGGATCATTGCGAGCCTCGGATCATCCTCGGTCATCGATCGACGCCCTTAGCCAGTCAATGAAGTTAAGTACGGGTGGCCTTCTCATCGCCGGGAAGAACCGTGGTCATGCCTTCCCAGGGACTTTCAAAATCAAAGTTGCGGAATTCCTGCGTGAGTTTCACCGGCTCGTACACGACGCGCTTTTTCTCGTCGTCGTAGCGCACCTCGACGTAACCCGTGAGCGGGAAGTCCTTGCGCAACGGAAAACCCTGAAAGCCGTAATCGGTCAGAAGCCGCCGCAGGTCCGGATGTCCCGTGAACAGAATTCCGTACATGTCGTAGGCTTCCCGCTCGAACCAGTTCGCGGCGGCGAAGATCTCCACCGCGCTGGCAACCGGCGTCGTCTCGTCGGTCGAAAGCTTGACGCGAATGCGTTGATTGAGGCGCGGCGACAGTAGGTGATAGACCACCTCGAAACGTTGCGTGCGTTCGGGATAATCAACGCCGCAGATGTCGATCAGGACTTCGAAGCGGCAGCGCCCGTCGTCGCGCAGGAAGCGCAGAACCGGGGCTATATCATCGCGCGCGACGCAGAGCGTCAACTCGCCATACCGAACGGCCGCAGTCTGAACGGAAGCTCCAAGCTTGAGTTGGACGTACTCGCCCAGTTCCTTCAGGATCTCGCTCATCTCACCGCTCGATGGTTCCGGTACGCCGGATTTTCTTCTGCAGCAGCAGCACGCCGTAAACGAGCG
>JBLMYE010000019.1:0-5045 GCA_050258115.1 Deltaproteobacteria bacterium
CAGCTTGAGTTGACCCCCGGCAAACACACGCTGCAACTCGTTCTGGGTGATCACAACCACATTCCGCACGAACCTGTCGTGCAATCGGAAGTGATCACGATCACGGTGAAATAGTCGCGGCGTTTCCCGACAGGATCAGGGCCTCGCATGGACCGGCCGTGCGAGGCCCTTCTTCAACTTGACGCTACTTGTCGTTGAGAGCCCAGGCGCCGGGGCCGTGGGCGAAGAGCAGCAGAAAACCGCCCGCAATCGCGAGGTTCTTCAGGAACAGCACGAACTGGACGTTGTCTGCGAAATTGCCGTGGAAGATGAGCCCCGCGACGATGGTGAAGAGTGCAAGCGGGATCGCTGCCACACGCGAATAGAACCCGGCGAAGACCGCCAGTCCGCCGATGATCTCCAGAGCGATGGTGGGCGGCAACAGAGCCGCGGGAACTCCGAACTGCGCCATGTAGCCAGCTGTTGCGGCATAGCCGTTGATCTTGTCGAACCCCGCCAGAAGAAAAATCACGGCCAGAAGTGCCCGGCCGACAAAGCTCGTTGCAGCGACCATAAGTAACCTCATGTTGCGGCGTCTCAGGCCCGCGAGGCCCCGCCTGCTTCCTCCGCCCGGCCGAGCGCCGCCAGCACGGTGCGAACGATGCCGGCCGAGTCGAGCCCGGCATCCGTATACATTTTTACTGGGTTGTCCTGTTCGATGAAACGGTCGGGCAGCACCATCGGCCGCACCTTCAGACCGCGATCGAGCAGATTGTTCACGGCCAGATGGTGAAGCACGTGGCTGCCGAAACCGCCGACAGACCCCTCTTCGACGGTAACCAGAACTTCATGCTCACGCGCCAACCGTTCGATCAGATCCGTATCGAGCGGCTTCATGAAGCGGGCATCGGCAACGGTCGTCGACAGGCCCATAGCTGCAAGATGATCGGCAGCTCTCACCGCTTCCGCGAGACGCGTTCCAAGAGACAGGATCGCAATCGTCGAGCCTTCGCGGATAATCCTGCCCTTGCCGATTTCCAGGGGCACACCTTCGGCAGGAAGTTCGCAGCCGGTGCCCTCGCCGCGCGGATAGCGTAGCGCTGAAGGCGCGTTGTCGATTGCGGCCGTCGTGGCGACCATGTGCACGAGTTCGGCCTCATCGGCCGCGGCCATGATGACGAAATTCGGCAGACAGCCGAGGTAGGCCAGATCGAACGAGCCTGCGTGCGTGGGGCCGTCCGCGCCGACGAGGCCCGCGCGGTCAATCGCGAAGCGGACGGGAAGGTTCTGCACTGCTACGTCGTGGACAACCTGATCGTAGCCCCTCTGAAGGAACGTGGAATAGATCGCGGCGAACGGACGGTATCCCTCGGTCGCAAGACCGGCTGCGAACGTCACCGCGTGCTGCTCGGCAATTCCGACGTCGAACATGCGGTCGGGAAATTCCTTGCCGAAAATGTCGAGTCCGGTGCCATCGGGCATGGCAGCCGTGACGGCGACGATCCGCTTGTCCTTCCGTGCCGCCGCTACGAGGCTGTCGGCGAACACACGCGTGTAGGTCGGCGCATTGGGCTTGGGTTTCACCTGCGCGCCGGTCACGACGTTGAACTTGGCGACACCGTGATACTTGTCGTCCGATGCTTCGGCCGGCGCGTAGCCTTTGCCCTTGCGGGTCACGACATGGACGAGGATGGGACCGCGCTTGGCGTCGCGCACGTTTTTCAGGACGGGCAGCAGCGTGTTGAGATCATGGCCGTCGATGGGCCCGACGTAATAGAAGCCCAGTTCCTCGAACCACATGCCGCCCTGCCAGAGGTGGCGCGTGTACTCTTCCATGCGGGCGGCGCGGCGTTCCCAGCTTTTCGGCAGACGCTTGGCAAGCTGTTTTGCAACGTCCCGCCAATAGAGATAGGTGCCGCTCGACGTCGTGCGTGCCAGATAGTGAGAGAGCGCGCCGACGGGCGGCGCGATCGACATATCGTTGTCGTTGAGAATAACGATCAGGCGTTCATCGCGCGCGCCAGCGTTGTTGATGGCTTCATAGGCCATGCCGGCGCTCATGGCGCCGTCGCCGATCACGGCGACGACGTTGTTCGACTTGCCCTCCAGATCGCGCGCGCAGGCCATGCCGAGCGCCGCGGAAATCGACGTGGACGAGTGGCCGGCACCAAAGGCGTCGTATTCGCTCTCGGCCCTGCGGGTGAAACCCGCCAGACCACCGCCCTGCCGCAAGGTACGAATGCGGTCGCGACGGCCGGTGAGGATCTTGTGCGGATAGGTCTGATGACCGACATCCCAGACGATCCGGTCGCGAGGCGTATCGAAAACCCAGTGCAGCGCGACCGTCAGTTCGATCACGCCGAGACCGGCGCCGAGATGTCCGCCCGTCACCGAAACGGCGTCAATCGTTTCCAGGCGCAACTCGTCGGCCAGCTGGCGGAGGTCGCTTTCCGGCAGGCGCCGAAGGTCGGCCGGCGTCTTGACGGTATCGAGAAGGGGGGTCTTGCTCACGGGGCGTTTTCTATCCTCGGATTGAGATACTGGCACCTGGGAGCGCCAGTAGGCGTCACACTATCGCCCGGCCCCGTAAAGACCAAGCCGGCGATCCCGCGATACGCCGCGCAAAGCTGCCGCAGTGCACGCGCCCGCCATGGCGTCACTCCGGGTCGAGCGGCACGGTGCCTTTCGGCGCGCCGTCAGCCCCCAGCGCGATCTTCTCGACCTTGGCTTCCGCCTGACGAAGTAGCCGGTCGCAATGGTCGCGGAGAGCTTCACCCCGCTCATAAATGGCGATGCTCTCTTCCAGTTCAACATCGCCGCGCTCCAGGCGGGACACGATGCCTTCCAGCTCCTTGAGAGCACGCTCGAAGGTCATGTCCTTGATGTCGGCGTGAGTATTCGAAGCCTTGGTCATCGGATCGAGCCCGGTGTTGGAAAAGGACCCGCGAGCGGGGAATTGGGGCGCAATCTTGCACCCGGAGCCCTGGGGATTACCGGTCCGGGCCGTCCGGCACAAGACCCTGCGGAAACGGAGCCCGGAAGGCCGTCACGCGCCCACATCCATCAGGGTCCGCACGTGGACGCCCACGGATTTTGCCAGCCCCTCAAGGTCATACCCACCCTCCAGCATCGAGACGATGCGGCGGTTGGCGTGCGATTCGGCGATGCGGGCGAGCCTCTCCGTCGCCCACATGAAATCGGCCTCTACGAGCTGGAGACCGCCAAGGGGATCGCGGCGGTGGGCATCGAAACCGGCCGAAATCACCACGAGATCGGGCCCGAAGTCGTGCAGCGGCTTCAGGATGCGGTCGCTGAAGGCCTCGCGGAAGTGATCGCCGCCGTCACCTTCCCGCAAGGGTGCGTTGAAAATGTTGCCGACGCCCGTTTCGCTCAATTCGCCGGTGCCGGGAAACAACGGCATCTGGTGGGTCGACCCGTAAAAGCAGTCCTTGTCCGACCAGAAAATGTCCTGCGTTCCATTGCCGTGATGAACGTCGAAATCGACGACGGCCACGCGTTCGGCTGCATACTTCGAACGGGCGTAAAGCGCGGCGATGGCGGCGTTGGAGAAGAAACAGAAGCCCATGGCGCGGTCGTTCTCCGCATGATGCCCGGGCGGCCGGACCTGAGCGAACGCGTTGGCGGCGCGGCCGGACATGACTTCATCCACGGCCTGCAGGCCGGCGCCGACACCGCGAAGAACGGCTTCCCAGGATGCCGGCGACATGACGGTGTCGCCATCGATGCGCACGAGGCGGCTTTCGCCCATCGCCTGCTCGCCGACACGGCGCATACGGTCGAAATGATGCTTAGGGTGGGCAAGGAGGATCTGCTCTTCGACGTCGTCTCGCAGGGGCGCTTCCATTCGCTTGAGTGCCGCGTAGGACTCGTGCGCCAGAACCTTGTCGATGGCGCGCATGCGGTCGGGGCGTTCCGGGTGGCCGAACCCGGTGTCGTGATCGGCGAAGCACGGGTGCGTGACGAGGAGGGTTGTCATGACCCGGGCGGTCCTTTCGTTCGGCGGTGGATCGGATGTTACCCAACCGGCGGGCCTGAGCGCCAGTCCCCCGGCGGATTCGACGGTCAGGATCCGGGGAGGCTCATCGGGACGACCTCCACACCGGGCGGAGGAGGAGGATCGTCCGGTACGAAGAAGTCCTGAACCAAGGGCCTTGTGACGTCAACGCGATAGCGGTCGAAGTCGGTTAATCCGCCCCTCTCGAACAGAAAACTGTCGTCGATCAGGAACCTGCCGGTCAGTTCCCGGGACGGCTGCGTGAGGACCAGATGCGCGGCATCCGCCATGATGTCGGGGGTCCGGCTCATGGCGATGAGCTGCGATCCGAGAATGTTTTCGACAGCGGCCGTCGCGATCGCGGTGCGCGGCCAGAGCGCGTTGACGGCGATGCCGTCGTCTCTGAACTCCTCGGCCATACCCAGAACGCAAAGGCTCATGCCGTACTTCGCGATCGAATACGCTACATGGTTCTTGAACCATTTCGGTCGCAGATCGAGCGGCGGCGAAAGGACGAGCACGTGAGGATTCTCAGACTTGCGCAAATGAGGGATGCAGGTCTTCGTGGTGAGAAACGTGCCGCGGGTATTGATCTCATACATGAGGTCGAAGCGCTTCATGGTCGTCGCTTCGGTGCCTGTGGGGGAAAGCGCAGAGGCGTTGTTGATGCAGACATCGATGCCGCCGAATGTCTCGACGGTTTTCGCCACGGCGGCGGCGACCTGGTCCTCGAACCGGATATCGCAGACGAGGGGCAGAGCGCGGCCGCCCGCCGCTTCGATCGCAGCCGCTGCCGTATAAACGGTGCCGGGCAGCTTCGGGTTGGGGTCCGCCGTCTTTGCGGCTATCGCGATGTTGGCGCCATCGCGCGCGGCACGCAATGCAATGGTAAGACCGATGCCACGGCTCGCACCCGTGATGAAAAGCGTTCTGTTCTTCAACGTCGGCATCTGGTTCCTCGCGCGTCACCTGATCTTTTTCATAGGCGATCCTGACCGGAGCGCGAACGGACGAAGAAGGCTTCGAATGCGGCCCGCGCCTCCGGTGAGGC
>JBLMYE010000020.1:0-5628 GCA_050258115.1 Deltaproteobacteria bacterium
ATGATGTCGCCGCCAACGGCGTGACCGCGGCCGAACTGGAACGCGCCAAGAACAGCTACGTGGCCGAATACATTTACGACAACGACAACCAGGCCTCGCTCGCCCGCCGCTACGGCTGGGCGCTCGCCATCGGCCGCACGATCCCCCAGATCGAAGGCTGGCCGGACGAGATTGGCAAGGTCTCGCTCGACGATGTGAAAAAAGCCGCGGGCAAATACCTTGATGCGCGCCGGTCGGTTACCGGCATTCTGAAACCGCTCAAGGCTCCCGTCGCAGAGGCCGCGCCTTCGAAGTCCCGTTCCTGATGTGACGAGGAGAACTCCTTCATGACTTCGCGGAAATCCGCCACCACCGCACGCGCGCTCGACACGTCACTCAGCGCAAGCGAACGCCTGCTCTACGCACTGCCGTTTCTCATGGCGGCGCTCATCCTTCTCGTGTTCAACAGGCCGGCAGAAGCTATGCAAATTCAAACCGTGAAGAGCCCGGGCGGCATCGAAGCCTGGCTCGTCGAAGATCACTCAAATCCGATGATGGCGATGCGCTTCTCGTTCGAAGGCGGCAGCGCACAGGATCCGGCCGGAAAGGACGGCGTGGCAAACTTCGTCTCCGCCATGCTCGACGAGGGAGCGGGCGAACTCGATGCAGCAGCGTTCCAGGAGCGCCTAGAGGATCTCGCCGTCCGCTTGAGCTTCTCCGACTCGCAGGATGCCTTCTACGGCAACTTCGAAACATTGACGGTGAACCGCGATGCGGCCGTCGACCTGCTGGCTCTTGCTCTGAACAAGCCGCTTTTCGACAAGGACGCCGCCGAACGGATCAGACAGCAGATCCTCGCCAGTCTCGTCTACGCAGCCAAGGACCCGGACCGCGTCGCATCCGACGAGTGGAACGCGCTCGCCTTCGGCGATCATCCCTATGGCCGGCGGGCAAGTGGCACGGAGAAGACCGTCTCGTCCATCACTCCGGAAGACCTCGAAGCGTACCGCAAGAAGGTCTTCGCGAAGTCAAACTTGCGCGTGGTGGCCGTCGGCGACATCACCGCCGCGGAACTGGGCACGCTGCTCGACAAAGTCTTCGGCAGCCTTCCTCAAAAAGCCGATCTTGCGACCGTTGCGAAAATCGAGCCCGCTACGGGCGGCAAGACAAAAATAATCGAGATGGACGTTCCGCAGTCCGTGGCGGTCTTCGGTTTCGGCGCGATGCCACGCAAGGACCCCGACTTCCTCACCGCGTTCGTCCTGAACCAGTTGATCGGCGGCGGCGGCTTTGCCTCCCGGCTCATGGAAGAAGTGCGGGAAAAGCGCGGGCTGGCGTATTCGGTTTATAGTTACCTGCAGCCCATGCGGAACGCCTCGATCTTTTCGGGTGGCGTCGCGACGCGCAACGACGCCGTCAAAACCTCGATCGACCTGATCCGGCAGGAACTCGAAAAGGTCGCGAAGGATGGTCCGAACGAAGCAGAGTTCGCCAACGCCAAGAGCTATCTCACGGGTTCGTATGCCCTGCGGTTCGATACCAACGTGAAAATCGCAACCCAGCTTCTCGGATTGATGGAAGAAGGCTACGGGCCCGACTACGTCGAAAAACGCAATGCTATGATCGAAGCGATCACGCTCGACGACGCCAAACGCGTTGCGAAGCGTCTGCTCAATACCGACAACATGATTGTCACGATTGTGGGCAAACCGGATGAAGCTGCACCCGCCGGCGACAAGGGCTGAAATTTGCGAAAGCAGAATTGAAACGTCCCGCCCGCAGGGTGGGACGTTTTTCTTTGGAAAAGAGCCAGGCGCCCGGCACGAAGCAGCGGACGGTCGAGAGGAGCGGTCCTCTATGAAGCTGGGGCGGGTGCCCGGTTACGCACGGTACAGCGCGTCTCTCCCCGCCCGTCTAGTCTAAAAGCATCGGAAGCGTCCGCCCCCTCCTCGGCACTTTCGATTGATCTACCCGGCGGCACGCCCCCCGGCCGGCCGGGCCTTGCCCTTCGGAGCTCCCCCCTCCGAAGGGCTTTTCCATTGACCGCATTACCTTTGGCGCTGCGCCCTCAGCCGCTCGAAATCCTCGCCCGCATGATAGCTGGACCGCGTGAGCGGCGACGCCGCAACCATGCTGAACCCCTTGCCCCGCGCCAGCGACGCATACGCTTCGAACGTCTCCGGGGATACATAGTCCACGACGGGTGCATGCCGCTTCGTCGGCTGCAGGTACTGACCTATCGTGATGAAATCGACTTCGGCCGACCGGAGATCGTCCATCACCTGGATGATCTCGTCGCGCGTCTCTCCAAAACCGACCATCAGGCCAGACTTCGTCACCAGTTGAGGCGATAATTCCTTCGCAGCCTGCAACAGGCGAATGGAATGGAAATACCGCGCGCCCGGCCGGATCGACGGATAGAAGCGCGGCACCGTCTCGATATTGTGGTTGAACACGTCCGGGCCCGCGTCGACTACGATCTCGAGCGCACCCGGTTTTTTCAGGAAATCCGGCGTCAGAACCTCGATCGTCGTCCCCGGAGCGCAAGCCCGGACCGCGCGAATGACGGCCGCAATGTGAGCGGCCCCACCGTCGCTGAGATCGTCGCGGTCGACAGAGGTGATCACGGCGTGCGTCAGGTGCATGTCACGCACCGCGGCCGCGACCCGGTCCGGCTCGCCGGCGTCGAGCGCACCCGGAACACCGGTTCGAACATTGCAGAATCCACAACCGCGTGTGCAGATATCGCCCATGACAAGGAATGTCGCGTGCCGTTTGCTCCAGCATTCCGCCAGATTGGGGCAACTTGCCTCCTCGCAGACGGTCGACAGGCCATGACCTCGCAGAACGGCCATCGTCTGCAATCGCACATCTTCCCCAACCGCGCGAACCCGGATCCACCCCGGGCGCGGGAGCGCCTCAGTCTCCTCCCGATGCGCCTTCTCGGGATGCCTCGGAACATTGGAATAAACTCTGGCCATCGCGAACCACTACCACGAACCCGCCACCCCAGGCAGCAGCCTTGGACCAATTTCCAATTCGATGCGATCACGAAACAGCACGCGACGATGGCGCGCCCGCGGCAAGTAGTTCGCGGACCAGCGGATTGGGAAACCGCCGCTCGCGGGTGATCGCGTAGAACCGTTCCTGCAAATCGGGAATGCGGCAGCGTTCCACGAGCGCGCCGGAACTCAGCTCTTGCCGGACCACCACCGGCGGAACCAGCGTCAAGGCCGGCCGCGATCCCGCCAGAAGGCGGAGCATCGACATATCGTCCACTTCCGCAATGATGATGGGCGCGATCTCGTTCTGCGCCATCAGGAGATCAAACGAAACGCGAATATTACTCTGCGAACTCGGCAGCATGACGGGGATTGTGCGTAACGCATCCGGAAACTTCAGCCGCCCGCGCCCCTCCTCGGGCCGGCCCACGAGACTGACGGCCTGCTGGTGAACAAGCGTGCTGTGCCAGCCAGTTTCGGCCGCATGCGGTGCAGGAAGGTTGGAAAGAACGAGATCGATCGTGTGATCCCTGAGCCCTGCCAGTAGATCGGGCAGCGATGCGGAACGCAGTTCGATTTCGACATCCAATCGATTGAGAAGCGGCTTCAGAAACTGCAGCTGGAAGTTGCGCGACAAGGTTGCCAATGAACCCACTTTGATCGATTGGGTTCGCGCAGAGCTGTTGCGGCCCAGGGCTCGCGTCAATTCGCTGGCGGTCCGGAAAATGACGTCGCAGTGATCCTGTACCACGCGCCCCGTCTCCGTCAGCGTAAGCTTCTTCTTCTCCCGCACGAACAGCGGACTACCCAGGCGCTGCTCGAGTTCTTTGAGCTGCGTGGAAAGTGTCGAGGGTGACACGTTGAGCCGCCGTGCCGCCGCCGTCAGCCCGCCCGACTGCGTGATGACCCAGAAAATCTTCAGATGATGCAGATTGAGCGAATGCACGGCGATCTCCGTTGACTGAGGCTCCGGCGCGGTCTCAGATCATTAGATATTATCAAACGATACGTTTCAATAATTGAATTTTATGAAAGAGGAGCAAGCTGGTACCAGAGTAGGGACATCTTCCGTGGAGAACCTGAATGTGGACCTACCTCTTGCCGTTCGCGGCACCGGTCGTTCTGGCTCTTGCTGCCGTCGTCGCGGCGATCGCGCCTAGCCAACGCCCGCGAGTTCCGGCGCTTTTCGCTGAAGCTGCCGCGGCAACCGCCTTTCTGGCGAGCCTCGTCACAGCCTGGCAGCTGATCCAGAACGGGCCGATAACAACGGACCTGATCGGCGTCGCAGGAATTGGTCTGTCGGCCCGCATCGACGCTGTCAGCGTCACGATGCTCCTCCTGGTTTCGTTCGTCGGCTGGATCGTCGTGCGTTATGCCGCGACGTACCTGGATGGCGAGCCCAGGCAAGGCCGTTTCACTGCTCTTCTGTCAGCGACGCTCGCAGCGGTCCTGCTTCTGGTCAGCGCCGGCAATCTCGTCCAGCTCGCCACGGCGTGGATCGCGACCAGCCTGCTCTTGCACAAGCTCCTTCTCTTCTACCCCGATCGCATTGCCGCCCAGCGGGCCGCGCGCAAGAAGTTCGTCGCAGCACGAGCAGGGGACATAGCTCTGGCAGGCGCAGCGGTCCTGCTGGCCTACGGCTTCGCGACGACCGACATTGCCACCATTTTGGACCTGTCCCGGTCTTCAACCGGAGAACCATTCATCGTTGCCGCTGCGGTTCTCCTGGCCGTTGCCGCCGTTTTCAAGTCGGCTCAGTTTCCGATGCACGGATGGCTGACGGAGGTAATGGAAGCACCGACGCCGGTTTCGGCCCTGCTCCATGCGGGCGTTATCAATGCCGGAGGCTTCCTCCTCATCCGCTTCGCCGACGTCATGCTGGCGGCACCGGGCGTTCTTGCTGCGCTCGCACTCGTCGGCGGATTCACAGCGCTGTTCGGCGGCGTCGTGATGCTCACCCAGCCAGCGGTCAAGACATCTCTGGCGTGGTCGACCGTATCACAGATGGGCTTCATGATCTTTCAATGCGGCCTTGCACTCTTCCCGCTGGCACTCCTGCACATCGTCGCTCACTCGCTCTATAAAGCCCATGCGTTTCTGGCGTCCGGCTCCGCCGTGGAACTCATCGCGACAAACCGGCGTCCCGGCCCCGTCGCGGTTCCAAGCGGCATGGCTATCGTCAAAGCCTTCGCAATTGCGCTCGCCATGTATGCTCTGATCGGGGCCGGCTTCGGGTTTTCCGAAAAATCTCCGCAGGCGATTGCTCTGGGTGCCATCCTGATTTTTGGTGTCGCCTACCTGATCGCGCAGGGCCTCGCGGACGCGGCACCTCGCGAACTCACACTGCGGACGGCGATCTATTCTGCTGCGGCCGCTTTTGGATACTTCGCTCTTCAGGCAGCAGCCGTTGCGCTGACGGCCGATGCTCTGCCAGCGACACCCGCCGCAGGTCCGCTCGACTGGGCGATGATCGTGACGGCCCTGCTCACATTCGGCTTTGTCGCCATCGTCCAGTCCGCATTCCCCCTGTGGTCAGGCCACCCGGCCGCGGCAAGCCTGCGGGTGCATCTGTCGAACGGTCTTTATGCAAACGCCATCGTCGATCGCCTGCTGGGCAACTGGTCTGCCCGCAAGCCCGCCTGAACCG
>JBLMYE010000021.1:0-5203 GCA_050258115.1 Deltaproteobacteria bacterium
GTCGGTTGTCATAGAACTTCCCTGCTGCGGCTCATGTTTCACCTGAAGAATATCTGCTCGCATCCAATCCCAGAAGTTCCCAGGTGCGGAGCATGTGGGGAGGAAGTGGTGCGGAGACGTCTATTTTTCCGCGCCCCGCGGGATGCGGGATGATTAACCGCCGCGCGTGCAAGTGCAGCTTCGAGTCCATGTTTTCCGCTGGTAGATCCATGCCGCCTTCGTACTTCGGGTCGCCGACGATGGGGTGCCCGATGATCGACATGTGGGCACGCAACTGATGCTGCCGGCCGGTGACGGGCTTCAAAGAGACCCACGCCGCTTTCCGGCCCACGCGATCGATGACGGAGTAATGGGTCGTCGCGTGCATCGCTTCCTTCTGCTCGCCGGGCTCTGCCTTGCGAACGCGATCGCCATCCGGACCTGCCGCCTTGACGAGCGCAGCCTCGACCTTGCCCTGGACGGGGCTCGGCACGCCCTTCACCAGGGCCCAGTACGTCTTGGCCGCGGAACGCGTCTGGAAGGTGCGTCCAAGCTTGGCGGCGGCGTTGCGAGTCTTTGCCACGAGCAGAACGCCAGACGTATCGCGGTCCAGACGATGAACGAGACGGGGGCGCTCGCCGCCGAAGCGATCGGCCATGCCGGCGAGGATCCCGTCGATGTGCCGCTTGGTTCCCGTTCCGCCCTGCACGGCGATGCCGGCCGGCTTGTTGAGAACGAGCACCTCGTCGTCCTCGAACAGGATCATCTTCTCGATGAAATCACGGTCGGCCTTGGAGACGCCGGGCGGCGGCTTGAGGCCGGGCTTGGCTGCCTTCGGCTGCCGGATGATGGCCGGGACTCGAATTTCCTGTCCTTCCGACAAGCGCGCATTCGCCTCCGCGCGCTTGCTGTCGACGCGGACCTGGCCGGAGCGCAGCAATTTCTGCAGATAGCTGTAGCCGACGTCGGGGAAATGGGCGCGAAACCAGCGATCGAGCCGCATCTCGTGTTCGGCAGCCGTAACCGTGATCGCCTCGACCTTCGCGCCCGCCGGCTTTTCCCTGGCAGCCGTCATGCGATTGCCCAGCGTGCGAGGGCGATGCCGGCAACGAGCGCGGCAACCGACAGGATCACGGAAGCAGCGACATAAGCCGCGACAGCTTCTGTGGAGCGGTTTGCGAAGAGCTCGTAGACGTCGAGCGAGAAAGCAGAGAAGGTCGTAAACCCTCCTAGAATCCCGGTCATGAAGAACGCGCGCAATTCAGGCGAACCGCCGAAGCGCTCCAGGATGGTCACGACTGCGAGCCCCATCAGAAAGCAGCCGGCGACGTTGACCGTCAGCGTGGCCCACGGGAAAATCGCGCCTGCGCGCGAAAGCGTGGAGACCACAAAAAACTGATACGTCAGAAAACGGAGCGCAGCTCCAATGGCGCCGCCGACCGATACGAGAACCAGCAGCTTCATCGCGCCCCCGGGAACGTTTTTCGGATGGTCATATAGCGCGGGCGCGGCGGTTCACGCAAAGGCTCAATCGTCGTCGGGATTGGCCGACAGGCCACGGCCGAGCGCCCAGCCGATGGTCCATCCGGCGAGCATGGCGAAGAGATTGATGCCCAGGAAAAGCGCGGAATGCAGGTCGGCGACCTGATCGGGACTGTCGAACTTCAGCTTGTCGACCACCCATGATGCAATCGGCGTCGCCAGGAAGACGGTGGTCACGGCTGCGAACGCGGCCGCGAAAATCATCGCCACTAAGTAGCGCATTAGGTTCCTCCGGTGCCGTCACGCAGCTTCGCCCAGGCCGTTCTTATTTGACTTCCCAGAACCAGATTTCGCCCGCGCCGGCGTAGTTGGAGTAGTAGCCGATCCACGAAAACCACTCCATCAGCCACTTCGCGCTCGAGCGGTAACCATTCCAGACATCGATATGGTCGCCTGTCGCCCGTCCCTGGTCGGTCGAGCGGTGCCAATAGTCCTGGATGTAGATGATCCCGGTGCGACCGAAAATCTTCGGGTAGAATTGCGCGGCGTCGGCCCCCACAAACTTCTCGACTGGACCTACGCCATCGATGCTGGACCGCGCGATCGCGCCGGCGAGCTGGCTGGCGTTGATGAAATGCATGTCCTCGCGGGGGTGGACTGCGCAATGCGAGCAACCGCCGATCTGTGACGGCTGTACGCCCGCGCGGCGCAGGGCGACCCCCATCCGGATGGCGCACTGATTGGAGAAAACGGGATATGCCTTCTTGATCTGCCGGCCTTCGAGGTTGGTCAGATCATGCGGCGCAAGGCACGGCGTCTGAACGCTTTCGTTGATCGGATGGCCGTACCAGAGGTCGTTGAAAACAATCACCGAAACGTCCTCCCCCCTGTGCTGGCCCGAACCCGTCTCCTGCCCCCGCGCCGCGTCGTCGGCCGGACGGCGCGGCCGGACTATAGCACCCGCGGAGCCTCGCGCCAGCGGCGCGGGGCCGCGACGGGCCCGTTCATCCCCGCTTCTTGCGCAAGGCCGCCCAGTAGTCGAGGCGCTTCCTGATTTCACGCTCGAATCCGCGTTCCGGCGGGTCGTAGTAGCTGGGCCGTCGCTTCATCTCGTCGGGAAAGTAGTTCTGTCCGGAGAAAGCTTCGGGCGCGTCGTGGTCATACTGGTATCCTTCGCCGTACCCCTCCTCTTCCATGAACTTCGTAGGCGCGTTCAGGATGATCTTAGGTGGAGACAGCGAACCTTGCTCGCGAGCCGCTCGCAAGGCGGCCTTGTAGGCAACGTAGTTGGCATTCGATTTGGGAGCGGTCGCCAGATAGATCACGGCCTCGCTCAAAGCCAGTTCGCCTTCCGGCGATCCGAGAAAATCGTAGGCATCCTTGGCGGCGTTGGCGATCACAAGGGCCTGGGGGTCGGCGAGCCCGATGTCCTCGACAGCCATGCGGACGAGCCTGCGGGCAAGGAATAGCCGGTCCTCTCCCCCTTCAAGCATGCGTGCAAACCAGTAAAGTGCAGCGTCGGGGTCTGACCCGCGCACCGACTTGTGAAGCGCCGAGACCAGATTGTAGTGCCCTTCCCGGCTCTTGTCGTAGATGGGCGCACGCCGTTGCACGATGCGAACAAGTTCTTCGCGGTCGATGGGGGCCACGCCAACCGGAACGGTGGCAAAGACGTCTTCGGCGAGATTGAGAATGGCCCGGCCGTCGCCGTCCGCCATCTGGATTAGCGCGGCGCGTGCGTCTTCGACAAGAGGCAACCTTCGAGCGGTCTCAGCTTCCGCGCGGACGAGCAACCCCTCGAGAGCCGCGTCGTCGAGCCGGTTCAGCGTCAGCACGATGGCCCGCGAGAGAAGCGCCGAATTGAGTTCGAACGACGGGTTCTCCGTGGTGGCACCGACGAGCGTGATGGTGCCATCTTCCATGTGGGGCAGGAAGCTGTCCTGCTGGGAGCGATTGAAGCGGTGGATCTCATCGATGAAAAGCAGGGTGCCCCGTCCCTGCTCGCGCGTCAGCCGCGCTCTGTCGAAGGCTTTGCGCAGATCCTGGACGCCGGAGAATATCGCCGAAAGCTGTTCGAAGGCGAGGTTGGTCTCACCGGCGAGCAGACGCGCGATCGTGGTCTTGCCGCAGCCGGGTGGCCCCCACAGGATCAGGCTCGGCAGCCGCCCGCCTTTCAGCAGCCGGACCAGCTTGCCTTCGGGACCCACCAGGTGATCCTGGCCCGTCACCTCGGCGAGCGAATGCGGACGCAGACGATCCGCCAGAGGGCGGGGGGCGCTCTTTTCGAGCCCTGCTGCTTCGAACAGATTGGTCATTGCCGGTTTATAGGCCGCTTGCCGGAAGTTCGAAACACCGCGTGTCGCGCGTCAGCCGGGAACCTGCATGATCATCGCCTTCCCATCGCGGCGAATGCCGACGTACCACGTGCTCTGGCGGGTCGTGAGCAGTTGCTCCAGATCCGAGATGTCGTCCACCTGCTGGTTCTGCAGTTGGGTGATCACGTCGCCGGGCTGGAACCCCAGGCGCTGCGCCAGTGACCCGGGCCGAAGCGATACAATTGCGACGCCATCACCCTCCTCGATGCCGAGTTCGTCGGCAAGACCGGGGAGGATATTGGACACGCGCGCGCCGTCGAGCGGGTGGGGACCTGCCAGATTGCGGACGTCGTCCTTGCCCGGCTGCGGCGGGGGCGCCAGGCGAATTTCGATCGTCACCGGGCGGCCATTGCGCAGAAGATCGATCCGAGCCGTATTGCCGATCCCGCGCGTTGTGAGCCGGTAGTAGACGGCACGCGGATCCGCCACCTCGAAGCCGTCGACGCGCGTAATGACATCGCCCGCTTGTAAGCCGGCCATCGCGCCCGGTCCGCGGTTCGAAACGCGGGACACGACGGCGCCGGAAATTCGATCGAGTTGCAAAGCTTCGGCAATGTTGCGATTGACCGGCTCCAGAAGCACGCCGAGCCACGGACGCTCCACTTTTCGGCCGGCTGCATTGCTCTCGACATAGAGACGCACGAGGTTGGAGGGAATTGCGAAGCCGATCCCCTGCGATCCGCCCGTCTGGCTGAATATCATCGTGTTGATCCCGACGAGCCGGCCCGACATGTCGATCAGTGCACCGCCTGAGTTGCCGGGGTTGATCGCGGCGTCCGTCTGGATGAAGACCTGACTGTCGGACTTTCCGATCTCGGTGCGGGCGAGGGCCGACACGATACCGGATGTCACCGTCTGGCCGACACCGAACGGATTGCCGATGGCGAGCACGAGGTCGCCGACCTCGAGGGTGTCGCTGTCCTCGAACTCGATGACCGGGAAGCGGCCGTCGCCGCCTTCGATCTTTAGAATCGCAATATCGGTTCTATCGTCCTGGAGGACCACTCTGGCGTCGAATTCGCGCTTGTCGGCGAGGGCCACGCGGATCTCGGTCTCGCCGCGCCCCTTGATTACATGCGTGTTGGTGACGATGGTGCCGTCGGCCGAAACGATAACGCCAGAACCCAGCGATGATTGAACACGCTCGGAAGGGCGGCCAAATCGTTCGCCGAAGAATTGACGGAAGAACGGATCGTTGGCGAAGGGTGAAGAGAATGCCTGCACGCGGCGGCGGACATAGACGTTCACGACCGCCGGCGAAGCCTTTCGCGCGATGGGCGCGAACGAGTATTGCACCATCTCGCGCGAGGGCGGGACCTGCTTCTCAGCCTTCTGCGCGAGCGAGGGTGGAACCCCTGCGATCAGAA
>JBLMYE010000022.1:0-6536 GCA_050258115.1 Deltaproteobacteria bacterium
CATACCGAATCCGGCGCGGCAGGGTTAGAATCAGCACCGCGAGGAAAACGCCGAGCTGCAGAAGGTAGATCCATTGCACCGGCCACCACGTGAAATAAATGAGCGGCCAGGGCACGATCAGCGCAAACAGGGACGCCCAGAGAAATGGGACGTGGAGATAACTCGCGCTCTCCGCGGTGAGGACAGTGACGATTTCCCCGGACGTCCTCCTTTCGGCCTTTTCGATCGCTTCCGCGATCCTCTGCCGATCTTCATCCGAGATGAAGGCCATGATCGCACTCCCTTCCATCACCAGCTGCCCGACGCGCCGCCGCCGCTGAACGTTCCTCCGCCGCCCGACCAGCCGCCGCCTCCACCCGAGCCGCCGCTCCAATGGCCAGATCCTCCAGGCAGGATAATGATACCGTCGTCGCCAAAGCGCCGCCCGCGTCTGCGGCGGGCGGATTGCGGCAGTTGACGAGCCTGCTGACTTTGCTGGTAGATCGAATAGGCGACGATGGCGATCCAGAGCGCAATGATGGCGACAGCCACCCAATCGGTTTCTGGCGCCTGATGCATTCCACGGGCGCGCTCTTTGACGGCGTCCGCGTCGCCGAGCAGGACATCCTTTATGTCGCGCACGCCGGCCCGGATCCCATCCGCGAAATCGCCCCGCCTAAAGCCCGGCAGAATGGCATTTTCAATGATGATGCGGCTCATCGCGTCGGTGAGCATCGGCTCGAGCCTCTTGCCGACCTCGATGCGCACCTTACGGTCGGCGGGAGCTACGATCAGCAACACGCCGTTGTCCTTGCCCTCCTGTCCGATGCCCCAGTGACGGCCCAGCCTGACACCGAAATCCTCGATCGGAAAACCCTGCAGAGACTTCAGCGTGACCACCACCAACTGGTCGGACGAGGTGCCTTCGAGCGATTGAAGCGTCGCCGTCAGTTCGGCTTCGTCCTGCGGGGTCAGCAGATCCGCTTCATCGACGATCCGGCCGGTCAGCGCAGGGAACACGGGGTCCGCGGCCTCGGCGATCGGAAGGCCGGTCATGAGCATCGCAAAAACGAGTGCCAGCACAGTCAGACGCGCGCGCAAGGATCAGTACTCCTTCGAGGGGCTCGGAGCGCGGCACCTCTTCCCGCTCTTTGCGGGAAGAGGTCTGAAACCGCCTTACTTGCCCGTGCCGAAGTCGACCTTGGGGGCTTTCTGGTCTTCTGCGGGGATGTCGAACGTCGCCATCTCCGTCTTGTCGGGATAGACGAATGCGCGCCACCAACGACCGGGGATCGTGGTGATCTCGGTGTTGTACTTGCGGACGGCCTGGATGTAGTCGCTGCGCGCGATGCGGATCCTGTTCTCGATGCCTTCGAGTTGGCTCTGGAGCGCTAGGAAGTTCTGACCCGACTTGATGTCGGGATAGCGCTCGACCACGGCCAGCAGCCGGCCCAGGGCGCCGCTGAGTTGAGCCTGAGCGTCCTGGAAGTTTTTCATGGCTTCCGGATTGGTCAGGATATCCGACGGCACCTGCACGCTGGTCGCCTTCGCACGGGCCTCCACGACCTCCGTGAGAACGTTCCGTTCCTGCTCGGCAAAGCCTTTCACGGTTTCGACCAGGTTGGGGACCAGGTCGGCGCGGGACTTGTAGGTGTTCAAAACCTCCGACCAGGCGGCCTTGGCGTTCTGCTCGAAGGTCGGGATGTTATTGACGCCGCAACCGGCCAGCGGAAGCGTTATGGCGAATACATAGGCCAGAACCAGCCAGCGGCCGGACCGCGCGATCGACGAAACGCTCATGGCACAAAGCCTCTCCGAATAATGCAGATCACTTCCTATTAGCCGCCGAGCACCACAAAGCAAGGCCCATGCGAGAGTTAACGCCCGGGCCGCCGCTTTACCTTGATAGCGAGCGGAACTTCGGGAGGGCGTGGCCCTGCTCTAGCCTATGGCGATGTTTCACGTGGAGTGGTGCGAGATGGCAGGGGGCAAGTTCCAGGCGACGTCGCTGGCGTCTGTTTTCGCGGCGGCCATTTGCGTGGCCGGACCTGTGTCTGCCGGGTACGACTGCCGGGGCGACGCCGTGGCCTGCTACGAGAGGGTTCGCCTCCCCGACGTCTATCAAATAGTCGAGCGGCCGGTTGTCGTGAGGCCCGCAACCGAGCGCGTCGTGCATCTCCCGCCAGTGATCGGCACGCAAATTCAGCGCGAAGTGGTGCTGCCGGGACGGGTCCACAGCGTGCCGGTTCCGGCCGTTTACGGCACGTTCGTTCGCCGGGAGATGATCGAACCCGGAACGGTGGCCTATCGGATGACGCCGCCGGTCGTGGAGCGCGTGGAGGAGACTGTCGTTCTGCGGCCCGCCCGGTCCCGCTGGGTCTACAAGCGCGACCGGCACGGCCGCGAAATCAAATGTCTGGTTCGGTCCCAGCCCGTGACCCGCACCATAACCCGAGACGTGGTGGTCGATCCCGGGCGGCGCGTCGCCGTGTTTACCCCGCCGGTATATGCCGATGTCCCCCGACCGGTCCTGTTGCGCCCGGCAGGCGTCCAAAACTTTTATGAACCTCCGGTGACGCGCTTCGTTGCGCGTCCCGTGGTCCTGCGGCCGGCCGAAACCCGCGTGATCGTCGAGCCGCCGGTCTATCAATTGACGCGGAGCACGGTGCGCGTACGTTCCGGCGGTACGGCTTGGCAGCCGATCAACCGATAGCAAGCCGAAATGTTCCTACGCCGCGACCGTTCTCCGTCCCCGAGGCTGCCACAATCACCGCGCAGAGGTGACGAATGGGAGGCGCGGCCATCCTGGCTTGTTTCGCCGGGATGCTTGGATCTGGGGGTTCGTGCGTGATGCCGCGCAATACCATTGCAGTCATGAATACCAAGGGCGGTGTCGGCAAGTCGACGCTTGTTCTGGCGCTTGCCGAAACGTTGTCGTGCTATCATGGCAAGAACGTCCTGGTGATCGACAGCGATGCGCAGGCCAGCGTATCGAGCATGCTGACGTCGGTCGGCAACTTGCACAACATGCAAACGGAAGGCCTGACGCTCGTCGACCATCTGGTCGGCCGGGTGCTGCACGGCGGAATGCCGGACTGGTCTCGCGTGGTGATCCGCGACGTTGGCGACGTCGACGATGCGCGCTCGGTTTTTCTCGTACCAAGCGACATGCAGCTGACGCTGTTCGAGCGGGAGGTGTCGAAAGAGCAACTGCATGGCCGGTTGAGAGCCGCGATCTCCCAACTGCTGCTCGAAGTACGCAGCGTTTTCGATGTCGTACTCATCGACTGCCCGCCAGGACTGTCCGTGTTGACGGAAAGCTGGCTGCGCGAGGCGGATTTCCACATTTCACCGACCAAGGCTGATTACGTCTCGGTCTGCGGGCTCGATGTCTTCCGGCGATTCAAGGCGCTCAACCCGGAGATGGGGTTCGCGGAGAACCTCGGCGTGATCGTCAACATGTACGACGCAACCTCGGCCATGGAAGCCGAGTATTTCCGCTGGCTGACGGAAAACCCCGAGAACAATTGCTTTACCGGTGTGGTGCCCCGAGCCCAGTCGCTTCAGGATGCGGCCCGTTTCCGCACGCAGGACCGGTCCTACTTCGCCAAGTATCCAGGCCACGTCGGAGCGGCCCTGCGGGCGCTGACGGACGAACTTTTACAACGCATGGCGGCGCACCAGACCGCGGCAACTGCCGCGTAATGCCCTGACCGGCTGCGGTTATTCAAGAGGGTCAAATGGAGCGGGCGAAGGGGATCGAACCCTCGACCCTCACGTTGGCAACGTGATGCTCTACCGCTGAGCTACACCCGCATTCCATTCGAAGGCCGCTTCTCCGAGCGGCGCCGGCCCACCTGTCCAGTAAGCCGGAACTGGAGGCAGGCGGATAACAGGCCGCTCCCGGCCCGTCAACTGGAAACGATTTACCGTAATGGCTATTGCCCGCCTGGCCGGTCCGGCCTACCACCCGGCGTGGAATTCAGCGTTCAGCCTTCGAGCCCCGACTTTGAACCAGTCCCAGCGTCAGCGCCTCGCGGAACGGCTCGCGGAACTTGGCATTAAGAGCCAAACGGCCGATCACCGCCCCGTCTTCACCGTCGAAGAGAGCGGAGAGTTGTATGAGTGGATACCAGGAGCGCACACGAAAAATCTGTTCCTGCAGGATGCCAAGGGGCAGCTCTTCCTGATCATCGCCCACCATCATACGCTCGTTAGCCTGAAGCGGCTGCCGCCCGTTCTCGGCTCGGCGCGACTGAGCTTTGGCAAGGCCGAACTGCTGCAGGAGGTTCTAGGCGTAAGGCCCGGGGCGGTTACGGCGTTTGCCCTGATGAACGACGTGGCGCACCGGGTCCGGCCGATCATCGACTCGACCCTCATGACTTTCGACATCATCAACCTGCATCCCATGGAAAATACGGCGACGACGAGCATTGCGCGGGAGGACCTTTTGCGGTTCATTCGCGCCTCAGGTCACAGCCCACAGATTGCGACGCTGACCCTCGACTGACGCCCCGTGCGACCACATATGAAGAGCCGGTTCGGGACAGCGGGGCCTTCCATGGGCGGCGAGGCCAAGGGTCCAAGGAGATCAGCACGACATGGAAATTCGTTCGGCGAATGTTTCGGCTACCGACATCGTCAAGGATACGACCACCGCGAACTTTATGAAGGACGTCATCGAGGCGTCTCGCAGCGTGCTCGTGCTCGTGGATTTCTGGGCGAACTGGTGCGGGCCGTGCAAACAGCTGGGGCCTGTTCTCGAAAAAGTCGTCAAGAGCTATGGCGGCAGCGTGCGGCTCGTCAAACTGGATACTGACGCCCATCCTTCGATCGCGGCTCAGCTGCGCGTGCAGTCGTTGCCAACGGTCTATGCGTTCCGCGATGGACGACCCCTCGATGGGTTCGTCGGCGTTCAACCTGAAAGCATGTTGAGGCAGTTCATCGACAGGCTGCTCGGGGACGGCGAAGGGGTAGAGGCCGCCCCAGGCCTCGATGAGATCCTTGCGGCTGCCGCGGAGGCGCTCGAGGCCGGCGACGTTCAGGGTGCGGCGGATGCCTATTCGGCGGTCTTGCAGGAAGACCAGGGCAATGCAGACGCGCTGGCAGGACTGGCGCGCTGCTACCTCAAGTCGGGCGATAACGAACGCGCCAAGCAGATGCTGGCCCTCGTCCCCCCAGACAAAGAGACGAACGCTGCCGTACTCGCCGTGAAAGCGGCGCTCGAGTTGTCGGCCAAGGCAGCTGGTTCCGGCGAGACGGCGGCCCTCGAGGAGCGCATCGCGAAAGACCCTGCCGATTACCAAGCGAGATACGACCTCGCCGTTGCGCTGGCAGCATCAGGGTACAAAGGCGAAGCGCTCGAACACCTGCTGACGATCGTGCGGCGAAACCGGACGTGGAACGACGAGGCGGCGCGAAAGCAGCTTCTGCAATTGTTCGAGGTCTGGGGACCGAAGGACGATTACACCATCGAGGGCCGCAAACGGCTTTCGTCGATTCTTTTCGCCTAAGCCCCTCTCGCCCCGGAAGGTCACGAACTTGGGCTGGATAAATCAGTATCAGAGACCGCAGGATCTGCCGCCGCGGCTGCCGCTCTTTCCGCTGCGCGGAACTATTCTTCTTCCGCGCGCTATTCTGCCGCTCAATATCTTCGAGCCGCGATATCTCGCGATGCTCAATGATACGCTCTCCGGCTCAAGACTCATAGGCATCATCCAGCCGGCCCGTTCTGGCACGACGATCGAAACGGAAAGCCCTCAGGGCAAATCGGTGCCGTTGCGATCTGTCGGCTGTGCAGGCCGCGTCTCGACTTATCAGGAACTCGACGACGGGCGCCTTGCGATCTCTCTTACCGGCATCTGCCGTTTCGACGTGATTTCCGAGGCCAAAACCTCGACAGACTATCGCGTTGCGAGCGTCAGCTATGACCGCTTCGCTCTGGACCTGACAGAGGGTCTTGGAGAGAACGACGTGGATCGCGCAGGGCTCCTGCGGGTGCTCAGAACATATCTCGAACAGCACCGCCTCGATACGGACTGGAACGCCATCGAGCAGGCCTCCAGCGAAAGCCTCGTGAATGCGCTCTCGATCATGGCGCCGTACGGGGCGGAAGAGAAGCAGGCACTGTTGGAGGCGCGCGATCTGAAATCACGAGCCGAGGTTCTTGTGGCGCTGGCCGAGATGGAGATCGCCGCAAGCGGTGGATCGGGTGGCACCATCCAATGAGCACCGACGACTTCAAATCCCGGGCGGCATCCGGACCGCAGCTCGATCCAAGGCTCCTCGAGCTGCTCGTGTGCCCATTAACCAAATGCACGCTGGTCTATCGTGCCGAAAAGCAGGAGCTTGTCAGCCGTAAAGCGGGTTTGGCCTATCCAATCCGCAATGGCGTTCCGCTAATGACGGTTGAAGCAGCGCGGCAACTTACAGACGAAGAGATTGCGATGCTTTAAGCATATAGACTTAGTCCGTTCCGGAGATTGTCTGGTTTCCGGTCAATTTACCTTGTTACTTCAGGCTCTCTTAAATCTCACGCCTTAGCACCCATCAGAGCG
>JBLMYE010000023.1:0-5860 GCA_050258115.1 Deltaproteobacteria bacterium
GGAGACGACGGAAAGCGTGGCGGAAGTCCTTGCCTACTGCAGCCGCAACGGCATCAAGGTCGTGCCGCGTGGCGCGGGTACGTCCCTATGCGGCGGCGCGCTGCCGGCCGAGGACGCCATCGTCGTCGGTGTGTCGCGCATGACGAAGGTTCTTGAGATCGATCCCTTCGCGCGATGTGCACGGGTGCAGACAGGGATCACTAATCTCGCCATTTCGGCGGCCGTCGGGCCGTCCGGTTTTTTCTATGCTCCCGATCCGTCCAGTCAGATCGCATGCACACTTGCCGGTAACATCGCCATGAATTCGGGTGGTGCCCATTGTCTCAAGTACGGCGTCACGACCAATAACGTGCTTGGTCTCAAGATGGTGATGATGGATGGTAGCATCGTTGATCTCGGCGGTGATTACCTCGACGCCGAAGGATATGATTTCCTGGCACTCGTGATCGGATCGGAAGGGCAACTCGGTATCGTGACGGAAGCCACCGTGCGCATATTGCCTCGAGCCGAAGGAGCACGGCCGATGCTGATCGGCTTCGAGTCGACCGCGAAAGCGAGCATCTGCGTGTCGCGCATCATCGCATCCGGCATCGTCCCCGTGGCGATCGAGTTCATGGACCGGCCCGCCATCGAAGTCTGCGAGGCCTTTGCCAAAGCGGGCTATCCGCTCGATGCGGAGGCTCTGCTCATCGTCGAAGTCGAAGGATCGGACGAAGAAATCGCCGACCGCCTGGGTTACATCGCCGGCTTGGCGGAAGAACTTTCGCCCTCATCCCTCGTCATCAGCGCGGACGAAGCGCAGAGCGCCAAAATCTGGAAGGGCCGCAAGAGTGCCTTCGGCGCGATCGGGCGCAAGTCCGATTACCTTTGCATGGACGGCACCATTCCCCTGTCGCAGCTCACCTATGTGCTCGAGGAGATCTCCAACATTTGCAAACGATATGGCCTCGGTGTCGCGAACGTTTTCCATGCCGGGGATGGCAACTTGCACCCGCTCATCATGTACGATGCCAACGACGCGCGGCAGGCGGAGCGGGCGGAACTAGCGGGCGCGGATATTCTGAAGTTGTGTGTTGCCGCGGGTGGGTGCCTGACCGGTGAGCACGGTGTGGGAATTGAGAAGCGAGACCTGATGCGCGTGCAGTTCTCAGATGCGGACCTCATGCAACAGATGCGGATCAAGACGGTTTTCGACCCCGAATGGCTCCTGAACCCTGCCAAAGTCTTTCCGCTCGACGGACGGCCTGTCCCGGCCGATCGGGTAGAGTCGGCCGCGGCGGCGGCCGAGTAGAGACGGGGGCGACGTGACCGACGTCCTGAGACCGGCGGCAGACTGGGAACTGAAAAGCATCATCGCCCAGTTCGGACAGCAGAACGTGCCCGTCGAGATCACGGGGGCGGGTACCAAGCGCGCGATCGGCCATCCGGTTGCGGCCGGCGCCCTCATCACGACGGCGAGCTTGCGGGGAATAACACTTTATGAGCCGACCGAGCTCGTCATGTCTGCACGGGCAGGAACTCCCGTTTCGCAGATCGAGGTCGAACTCGCATCGCGTGGCCAGATGCTGCCGTTCGAGCCGGTCGATTATGGTCCGGCGCTGGGCGCGCCCCAAGGGCTGCAGACCATCGGTGCGGTATTCGCGACGAACAACTCGGGCTCGCGCCGGATCAGCAGCGGTTCCGCGCGCGATCACCTGATCGGGGTGCGTGGCGTGAATGGCCGGGCGGAGATTTTCAAGGCCGGCGGCCGGGTCATGAAGAACGTCACCGGATATGATGTGGCGCGCGGTTTGGCCGGGAGTTGGGGGACGCTGGCCGTCCTTACCGAAGTAACGTTCAAGGTTGCACCTTTGCCCGACGATATCGCTACGATCATCTATACTGGCTTGTCCGAGGACCTTGCGGTGGAACTGATGTCGCTGGCGCTGGGTACGCCGTACGAGGTCTCCGGCACCGTTCATCTTCCCGCGGCGCACGCCCAGCGGCTGACAATTCCTTCCATCGGTTCCTCGCGCACGTCCCTGACCGCCATCCGGATCGAAAACTTCATGAAGTCGGTCCGGTACCGCAAAAGCCGGCTCATCGAGTCCCTCAAGGCCTATGGGACTGCGCTCGAACTCGATCTGGAAGGCTCCCTGGCCTTCTGGGGCGAGATCCGGCGGATGGCCTTCGTTCCACACTCGTCGGCGATCGTCTGGCGGGTTTCGACGTCGCCACGCAAGGCGGCCGAACTCGTCGCTACGCTTCGGCGCCATATGCCGGTCGAGGCGGCCTACGACTGGTCCGGCGGGCTCGTCTGGCTGGAGATACCCGATTGTGCCGATGCCGGTGCCGCCGATATTCGCCGGGCGGTCGCGATTGCCGGCGGTCACGCGACGCTTATTCGCGCAAGCGAAGCCGTGCGCCGGGAGGTCGAGGTCTTCCAGCCTCAGGTGCCTGCGCTGGAAAAGCTGTCGCGCGGCCTGAAGCAGGTTTTCGATCCGCATGGCATACTCAATCCGGGGCGGATGTATCAGACGATCTGAACGCCGCCGGGGACGTTATCGGGATAGACCATGCAGACGAACTTCACAGCGGAGCAACTGAGCGACGCGCGGCTCAACGAGGTGGACCGCATCCTGCGCCGGTGCGTGCATTGCGGTCTCTGCACGGCGGTATGCTCAACCTATGTCGTGCTCGGCGACGAACGTGACAGCCCTCGTGGGCGCATCTACCTGATGAAAGACATGTTCGAGAGCGGGCGCGATCCGAGCGTGGAGGTGCGCCGGCACATCGATCGCTGCCTGTCGTGCCTTTCGTGCATGACGACGTGTCCTTCGGGCGTGGATTACATGCATCTCGTCGATCACGCGCGCGCCTACATCGAGGAACGGTCGCCCCGGCCGGCGAAGACGCGTTTCATGCGCCAGTTGCTGGCGCGGATCGTTCCTTATCCGAGGCGTTTCCGGTGGGCGCTGCGGGCCGCTCCGTTCGTGCGTCCCTTTCGTGGGATGATGCGCCGCGCCGGGTTCAACGAACTTGCTACCATGATTGACATGGCGCCGGCGGTTCTTCCGCGCGGTGCACGTTTTTCGGGGCCGGGAACGGCCGCCACGAAGGCCGAGCGGCGCGCGCGCGTCATCATGCTCGCCGGGTGTGCGCAGCAGGTGCTGCGGCCTTCGATCAACGACGCCACGATCCGTCTGCTCGCTCGGCGAGGGATCGACGTGGTGGTGGCCCCGGGTGCGGGGTGCTGCGGCGCGTTGGTGCATCATCTCGGCCGCGAAGTCGACGCCCAAGCTCAAGCCCGGCGCAACATCGACGCCTGGATGAAAGAGATCAGCAAGGGGCCGGTTGACGCCGTGATCGTCAATGCGTCGGGATGCGGTACGGTCGTCAAGGATTACGGACACCTGCTGGCAGGTGATCCGGTCTATGCAGAGCGGGCGCGCACGATCGCGGCGATGGCGCGCGATGTCAGCGAGTTCGTGGGCGACGTCGGGATCGGCGCTCCGGAGCGCTGGTCATCGATCCGGGTCGCCTATCATTCAGCGTGCTCGCTGCAACACGGGCAGGGCATCACGGTCGAACCGAAGGCGCTGTTGACGAAGGCCGGGTTCAGCGTGGTCGATGTTCCCGAGGGGCACATCTGCTGTGGCTCGGCGGGGACCTATAACATCCTGCAGCCCGAAATCGCTTCGCAGTTACGCGAGCGAAAAGTGGCCAACATCAAGTCGACCCGCCCGGACGTGGTGGCGGCCGGTAACATCGGCTGCATCACGCAGCTGTCGGGCGGCATGAGCATTCCCGTCGTGCACACGGTTGAACTGCTCGATTGGGCTTACGGCGGACCTGTTCCGCAAGGCCTGGAGAGCATGGCCAGCTTCGTCACGGATGTGCCAAAGCCCAAGCGCGTAGCGGAAGACTTCATCGACGCCTGACCCCGCCGGTTCAGCGGAACGCCTTGTCGAGGTTCTGAGCGGTATCGAGGCCTTTGACGAATTCCAAGCCGCGCGCGCCGGCAAGATTGGCGCCGTCGAGGTCGGCGCCTGTCACGTCGGCACCCGTGAGATCCGCACCCTGGAAGTCAACCTTGGAAAGATCCGCGTGGGCCAGATTCGCATCGCGCAGGTCAGCGCCCGTCATGCGGGAGAATGTGAGAACCGCTTCCGAGAAGTTTGCGCGCTGGAGGTTCGCACCCGAAAAATCGCAGGACTTCACGACGTTCTTGCGCAACGTCGTCAGGGTCCCTTCGCCCGCCCTGTCTTCGAGGGGATGGAAATCAGCATCGGTGAGGTCGGCGCCCCGAAAATCGGCGCCGGAGAGTTCGGCCTGCACTTTGATCCCGCGCAGGTTTGCGCCCGAGAACCGGGGGGTGTCGGCCAGTTGGCCGCTCAAATCAGAATAAATGGTAGGACGCAAGATCGTCGCACCGGCGAGGTTGGCACCCGAAAGATCGGCGCGTATCAGCACCGCACGGTCGAGGCGGGCGGACGAGAGATCAGCCCCCTTCAGGTTGGCGCCGGTGAAGTCGGTCCCATAGAGGTCGGTGCGGGCGAGGCTCGCACCTTTGAAGTCGATCGTTGCCAGGTCGAGATAGGTCAGATCGCGGCCGGACAGGTCGATCCGCTCGCCGGCCTTTGCTTTGTAGAGCCGCTCCGTGATCTCGCGTGCCGTCATTTCGGCTTCGGGCGAGACCAGCGTGAACGTAAACGGCTCGTCCGCAAGACAGGGACCAGACATCGCGGCAAGGGCGGCTGCAAGAAACGATAGGCGTAACGTCTTCGGCATCGGTAAAGCTCCACCGACAACCTGTCAGATGGGACATTTTCCTTAGAATGCCAGATTCCGGGTCGTGGGCAATGGTCGCAGACGAGGCGTCACATGGCCATTGGTCGGACGAAGCCCGCTGTGATGCGATAACATTTCACGACGGCGGTCGGCCGAAGCCGCCGCCAGTCGGCGTTTCGATGACCAGGGCGTCGCCGGGTCCGGCATCCGTTTCCCCGCACCCGCCAATGTCCTCAATGGCGCCGCTGCGGCGGCGGAGCAGGTTACGGCCCGATTGGCCGGGTTCCCCGCCGTCGAGACCCGGTGGCCGGAGCCGGCGGTAGCCCGACAGGATGGATATGTGCATGGGCTCGCGGAAGCGCAGGACGCGCCGTGTCCCGTCGCCGCTGATGTGGCGACCGCGGCCACCCGAGCGTCGCCGGATCGAAAACTCTTCCACGATGACGGGATAGCGCAGTTCCAGAATTTCCGGGTCCGTCATGCGCGTATTCGTCATATGCGCGTGAACGCCGGCAGTGCCATCGAACGAGGGCCCGGCTGGTGAGCCGGAGGCGATCGTTTCGTAATACTGAAGATGTGCGTTGCCGAAGGTGAGATTGTTCATCGTGCCCTGCGCCGGCGCCAGCTGTTTCAAGGCGGCGAAGAGCGCGTTGGTTACGATCTGGCTCGTCTCGGTATTGCCGGCGACGACGGCCGCTGGAAAGCGCGGTGCCAGCATGGAGCCTTGCGGGATGCGGATCTCCACGGGGCGAAGGCAGCCGCTATTCAACGGCATCGGTACACCCGCGAGGACGCGTAATGCGTAAAGAACTGCGGCGCGCGTGACGGGAGCTGGCGCATTGAAGCTCGTCTCCTGCTGGGCCGAGGTTCCAGCGAAGTCCACGATGGCGGTGCGGGCGTTGGTGTCGATGGTGATCGAGACTTCGACTGCGGTTCCCTGATCGGTTTCAATGCGGGCTTGGCCGCTTTCGAGAGTGGCAAGTAGATTTCGGATGGCCGCCTCTCCGTTGTCGAGAACGTGCGCCATATAGTGGGAAACAGTCGCAAGTCCGTATTCCCGCGCGAGTGCCGCGAGTTCATTTGCCCCCCG
>JBLMYE010000024.1:0-4007 GCA_050258115.1 Deltaproteobacteria bacterium
CGGAGGTTCGCTTCCCGCTGCCGCTGGTGCCGGAGGATATCGGACTGAGCGGCGCCGTGTTTGCCGATGCTGGCTCTTTGTGGGGTGTCCCAGCAGATATTTCTGACTTGAGCAACGGCTCCGACTTCAATTTGGCCGACGACAGCTCGGTTCGCGCCTCGGTCGGTGTGAGCTTGATGTGGAACTCGCCGGTCGGTCCGCTGCGGGTCGACTACGCTGAGCCGGTCCAGAAGGAAGACTACGACCGCGTTCAGAACCTGCGGTTCGGTGCTTCGACGCGCTTCTGATCCACCGCTATCCTGTGATAATCCACCGGCGGCGCCCCTTGGGTGCCGCCGTTTTGTTGGAGGCGCGGAGCGGGCGCTCTATAGTGCGCGCGTTTTATCCGGCCCTGCCGATCGTTTTCCCGCAGAAGGTTGCCGCCCATGCTCCACCCCGGGTTCTTCGCCAACAAGGGACCGTTCCCCGTCGAAGACCTGGCGCGCGCGGTGGGCGCGGAGCTGCTGCCCGGAACGGACGGGTCGCGGCCCGTGTCGGACGTTCGCCCGCTCTCCGATGCGGGACCGGCGGATGTGTCGTTTCTCGATAACCGCAAATATCTGGGCCAGCTCGATGCGACGAAGGCGGGCTTCGTGATGCTTCAGCCCGCGTTCGCGCCGCGCTTGTCGAGTGATGCGGTCGCGCTCGTCACGAAGGCGCCCTATCGCGCGTTCGCGCTGGCGCTGCAGCGTTTCTATCCCGATGCGATGCAGCCGAAGGCCGCGACCGGCAGCGCCGGGCTCGCGGTTGATCCGACGGCGCGCATCGAAGAGGGAGTCGTCATCGAGCCCGGCGCCGTCGTCGGACCGGAGGCCATGATCGGGCGGGGCACGCGGATCGCGGCGGGCGCTGTAATCGGGTACCGGGTCGCCATCGGCCGCGACTGCTACATCGGGCCGCTATCAACCGTCGTTCACAGCCTCGTCGGGGACCGGGTGATCATTCACTCCGGCGTGCGCCTGGGGCAGGACGGCTTCGGCTTCGCGATGGGGCGCGAGGGACACGTGAAGGTGCCGCAGATCGGGCGCGTCATCATTCAGGACGACGTGGAGATCGGGGCCAATACGACGATCGACCGGGGGGCGCTTAAGGATACGATCATCGGCGAGGGCACCAAAATTGATAATCTCGTCCAGATCGGGCACAACGTCATCATCGGACGTCATTGTGTGATCGTGGCCCAGACGGGAATTTCGGGCTCCACGGAACTCGGTGATTTCGTCGTGATGGGCGGGCAATCGGGAACGGTCGGCCATATCAAGATCGGCAGCGGCGCTCAGGTGGCCGGCGCGTCGCATCCCAAGGACGATATCCCGCCGGGCATGGTGGTGGCCGGCACTCCGGCCAAGCCGCTGAAGGAGTGGGCGCGTGAACTGGCCATTGTGTCGCGGCTTGTGGCGCGCAAGGCGGGGGCGGGCGACGCGGAAGGCAATTGACGGGGCGGCCGCAGGGGGTCACGAAAGCGGCCGGGCGGGTCCGGCGCGAGGCTGGGGTACCGCAGACACGCTAGGATCACGGGCGTAAGGCCACGCCGGGGTACGAGGATGATGGACGACACGACGAAGACCAAGACGCTCGGCACGGCCGACATCGCGAAGGTGATGAAGTTCCTGCCGCACCGCTATCCGTTTCTGCTGCTCGACCGCATGTATGACATGGACGGCGACGAAAGCTGCGTCGGACTGAAGAACGTCACCATCAACGAACCCTTCTTCCAGGGTCACTTCCCGCAATATCCGGTGATGCCGGGCGTGCTCATCATCGAGGGGCTGGCTCAGACGGCGGGCGCGTTGTGCGTGTCGAGCCTCGGGGAGGATTACAAGGCGGAACTCGTCTACTTCATGGGGATCGACAAGGCGAAGTTCCGCAAGCCGGTTCTGCCGGGCGATCAGCTGCACTATCATGTGCGCAAGATCCGCAATCGCGGCCGGGTCTGGCGCTTCTACGGCGAGGCGAGGGTCAACGGCTCGGTCGTCGCCGAAGCGGAAATCAGCGCCATGCTCGCCGACACGGCGGACGCACGCGCATTCGCGGCCTCGAAGAGCTGATGTCCGATCCTCAAATTCATTCCTCCGCCGTGGTTGCCCCCGAAGCCCGGCTCGGCGCCGGTGTCAGGATCGGGCCGTTCTGCTCGGTGGGTCCCGACGTGGTTCTCGGCGAGTGCGTGGACCTCGTGAGCCATGTGGTCGTGGCGGGGCGCACGACGGTCGGCGCGCGCACGAAGATCTTTCCGTTCGCGTCGATCGGGCATCAGCCGCAGGATCTGAAGTTCAAAGGTGAACCCTCGACCCTGACGGTGGGCAGCGATTGCCTGATCCGCGAAGGCGTCACCATGAATCCCGGTACCGAGGGCGGCGGCATGCAGACCACCGTCGGCGACCGCTGCGCGTTCCTCGCCAACAGCCACGTCGGGCACGACTGCCACGTCGGCAACAACGTCATATTTTCGAACAACGTCATGCTTGCCGGTCACTGCTCGGTCGGCGACTACGCCATTCTCGGCGGTGGCGCGGCCGTGATCCAGTTCGCGCGCGTGGGGCCGCATTCCTTCGTCGGCGGCATGTCGGGGCTGGAGCACGATCTGATCCCATACGGCATGGCGCTCGGCAACCGGGCCTATCTCTCGGGGCTCAACATCATCGGTCTCCAGCGGCGGGGCTTCACCCGGGCGCAGATCCACGATCTGAGGCGCGCCTACCGGCTGATGTTCGCCCAGGAAGGCACGCTGATGGAGCGGGTGGAAGACGTGGCGGCGGAGTTCAAGGACCATCCCATCGTCGTCGAGATCGTGGAATTCATCCGCAAAGGCGGCAAGCGGTCGTTGTGCACGCCGCAGGGTGCCGCCCAGGCCTGACACCAGAGGCCGTTCGATATGGGTCTGGAGCGCGGGAACAAGACGGTGGTCGGCATTCTCGCGGGCGGGGGCTCGCTGCCGCGCGAGATCGCCGACGCGCTGCGGGCCGAAGGGCGGGAGCCCGTGCTCGTCGGGCTCGAAGGCGAGGCTGATCCGTGCGATTTCGCCGGGTACGATTTTACTCCCGTCAACTGGGGACGGATCGGACAGCTGATCCGCACCTTCAAGCGCAAGGGCGTGACGGATCTCGTGATCGTCGGCCGCGTCACGCGGCCCGACCTCAAGGCCATTCGCACGGACTTCGGATTCTGGTGGAACCTTCCGCGCATCCTCAGGATCGTCGCCGCAGGAGGTGATGACAGCGTCCTGAGACGTGTTGTGGGTTTCTTCGAGGAGCACGGGTTTCGTGTCCGCGGGCCCGCCGATGTCGCGCCACGGCTCGTGATCGGCGAGGGGCCGTATGGGCGCATTGCGATGACGGCGTCCGCGCAGCGCGATTTCGAGATTGGACGGGAGATCGTCGGGCGTCTCGCACCCTTCGACATCGGACAGGCGGTTGCCGTGGCCGACGGGGCCGTGCTTGCGATCGAGGGGGCCGAAGGCACGGACGCGATGCTGCGGCGTGTGGCAGGTTTAAGGGGTGCCCGGCGCGGAGGGCTGCTCGTCAAATGGCCGAAGCCGGGGCAGGAACTCAGGGTCGATATGCCGGCGATCGGGCCCCATACGATCTCGGGCGTCGTGGCGGCCGGTCTCGACGGGATCGTGGTCCAGGCCGGCGCGACGCTGGCTGCCGAACGCCAGGTCATGGCCGAAGCAGCCGATCGCCAGTCGATCTTCATCGTGGGACTCATGAGCGGAGCGGACCGCATCGAGAAAACGGCGCTCGCCGATGACGGCGTCATCGGACTTGCCGTGCTGGAGCAATTGCGGTCCGTTGTGGCAAGCCGTGGGGTCATTGTCGTTCGTCGGCACGTGCTGGCCGTGGAGACGGGGGAAGGTTTGGCCACGCTGGTAGAGCGGGCGGCGGGGCTCAGGCAGTGGGGCCGTGACGGCAAGAGGCGGGGAGCGCTTGCCCTCGCGTCATGGAACGACCTTGATGCCGGGGCCATCCATG
>JBLMYE010000025.1:0-3163 GCA_050258115.1 Deltaproteobacteria bacterium
GGTGCGTCACGGCATTGACGCGCTGGTCGAAATGGCGGCTCACCCGGAGGTCGCTACGGTGATGGCGGCCATTGTCGGCGCGGCGGGACTGGAGCCGACGCTGGCGGCGGCCAGGGCAGGCAAGAAAATCCTGCTGGCCAACAAGGAAGTGCTGGTCATGGCCGGTGAGCTGTTCATGCACGCGGTGCGCGAGCATGGCGCTGTTCTGCTACCAGTCGATAGTGAACATAACGCAATATTTCAATCACTTCCGACGGATTTCTCACGTGGTTTATCAGAGTGTGGCGTACGCCGGATTCTTCTTACGGCCTCGGGTGGCCCGTTCCGCAACACGCCCCGTTCGGCGCTGGCCGATGTAACGCCGGAAGCCGCCTGCGCCCATCCGAACTGGGTCATGGGCCCGAAGATCTCTGTCGATTCGGCCTCGATGATGAACAAGGGTCTCGAGGTGATCGAGGCTCACTGGCTGTTTGCCTGTTCTCCCGAGCAGATACAGGTGGTGGTTCACCCGCAGAGCGTCATCCATTCGCTGGTGGAATACACGGACGGTTCGGTCCTCGCCCAACTGGGCAATCCCGACATGCGGACGCCGATCGCCTATGCGCTGGCCTACCCGGAGCGCATCGACGCCGGGGTGCCGTCGCTCGATTTGTTCCAGATTGCCCGGCTCGATTTCGAGGCTCCCGATTTCGAGCGCTTTCCCTGCCTGCAACTGGCTTACGCCGCGCTTCGCGCCGGCGGGACGGCCCCCGCCATCCTCAATGCTGCCAACGAAATCGCGGTCGCTGCCTTTCTCGACCGGCGTCTCTCGTTCCTGGGCATCCCCCGCCTGATCGAAGCCACGTTGGCCAAGCTTCCGGCGGGCCCCGAAGGCAGTCTTGCCGATGTCTTGACGGCCGATGCCGAGGCGCGCCGCATTGCCTCTTCATTGATCAGAGAAGCCGTTTCCGTGTGAGCGAACTCCCGTTCTATCTCGGCGCATTTGTCGTCGTTCTCGGTGTCCTCATTGTCGTCCATGAATTCGGGCACTACCTGGCGGCTCGTTATTGCGGGGTCCGGGTGCTCCGTTTTTCGGTCGGTTTCGGCCGTACTCTGTGGCAGCGCCGACTCGGCCGGGATGGAACCGAATGGGCGGTCGGAGTTTTCCCGCTGGGCGGTTACGTCAAGATGCTCGACGAACGCGAGGGCGAGGTCGCTCCGGAAGAGCTGGAACGTGCCTTCAACCGGCAGTCGGTGGGCAAGCGGAGCCTGATCGTCGCGGCCGGGCCGGCGGCCAATTTCGTTCTCGCGATCGTCCTGTACTGGGCGGTGTTCATGCTTGGCAGCGAAGAATTGCGACCGATTCTCGGTACCCCGCCCGCTGCCTCGCCGGCTGCCATTGCCGGCGTCGTCAACGGCGAACAGGTCAGGACGGTCGATGGGGAGCAGGTCGCCACCTGGAACGACTTGCGCTGGATGCTGTTGCACAAGGCAGCCACCCAGGAAAGCGCCGAACTCGAAGTCATCAACGAGCAGCGCGAAATCGCGCTTCGCCGTCTGCCGCTCGCGGCGGCCGGGGAGCAGGGCTGGGAAGGCGATGCCCTGGAGCGTCTGGGGATCCGCTTCTTCCGTCCCGATATGCCGCCGGTGGTCGGCAAGGTGATGGCGGGAAGCCCCGGAGAGCTTGCCGGAATCCGTCAGGGAGACGAAATTGTCGCAATCGACGGGGTAGTAGTCCGCACCTGGCATGAGTTCGTGCTACTGGTCCGCGAATCAGCGGCGCGTTCCGTGCAGGTTGAATTGCTGCGTGGTGGCCGGCTTGTCGCGGTCAACGTCGTTCCCGAGGCGGTTTCCGAGCGCGGAAAGGAGATCGGCCGGATCGGGGTGGCCGTCGCCGAGAGTCGTGATTCCGGCCGGGAAGTCCGCACTTTCGTGCGCTACGGCTTTTTTGAAGCGGGTGCCAAGGCGGTTGTGGAAACCTGGGACAAATCGGTGTTCAGCCTGGTCATGCTCGGCAAGATGCTGACCGGCGAGGTTTCATGGCGCAACCTGTCGGGACCGGTGACGATTGCCGACTATGCCGGGCAGTCGGCACGGCTCGGTATCGACTACTACCTTAAGTTCATGGCCCTGGTCAGCATCAGCCTCGGCGTGCTGAATCTGCTCCCGATCCCGGTTCTGGATGGGGGTCATTTGATGTATTATGTGATTGAAGTCGTCAGGCGGCGGCCCCTCTCTGAGCGGGCCATGGAGATTTCCCAGCAGGTGGGGCTTTCCATTCTTTTCGTTCTGATGGCTTTCGCCTTTTTTAATGATATGAACCGCCTGTTTTCCGGCTGAAAAATGAAGAAATCCCTTCTCTCCGTCCTGGTTGCCGGACTCTTTGCTCTCCCCGCACTGGCATTCGAACCCTTCACCGTCAAGGACATCCGCGTCGAGGGTATTCAGCGCACCGAGGCGGGAACGATTTTCGGCTATCTCCCGATCAAGGTCGGTGAGACACTGACCGACGAAAAGGCGGCAGCATCGATCAAGGCGCTCTACGCCACCGGTTTCTTCAAGGATGTGCGGATCGAGGTCGACGGCGGGGTCATGGTCGTCGTGGTGCAGGAGCGACCGGCCATCGCTCAGATCGATTTCGTCGGGATGAAGGAGTTCGAGAAGGATGTGATTATCAAGGCGCTCAAGGAGATCGGTATTGCCGACGGCCGCATATTCGACCGCGCGCTGCTCGACAAGGCCGAACAGGAACTCAAGCGCCAGTATCTGACCCGTGGCAAGTACGGTGTCGAGATCACGACGACGGTAACGCCACTCGAACGCAATCGCGTCGGTATCAACTTCAATATCGAAGAGGGTGCATTCGCGAAGATCAGGCAGATCAACATCGTCGGCGCCAAGGATTTCACGGAAAAGGATCTTCTCAGCCAGTTCCAGCTGACGACGCCGGGCTGGATCACCTGGTACACCAAGAATGACCAGTATTCGAAGCAGAAGCTCTCGGCCGATCTCGAGAAGCTCAAGTCCTTCTACATGAACCGCGGTTATCTGGAGTTCGCAGTCGAGTCTACGCAGGTTTCGATTTCACCGGACAAGCAGGACGTCTTCATCACGATCAACATCAATGAAGGCGCACGCTATCAGGTTTCGTCGGTCAAGCTGGCCGGCGATTTCACGATCAGCG
>JBLMYE010000026.1:0-3586 GCA_050258115.1 Deltaproteobacteria bacterium
CCGACCCCTGATGACGAGGGGGCCCCGGCGACACACGAGGCGGCCGCAGCGACCGCGCAACCGATGCCGGAACACATAAAAAGGCCGGCCGCGCACGGCGCCGACCCGAGCAACTGATGAGCGGCCATGCGATACGGCAGCAATGCCGCGTATCGAAACGAGTCGAGAAACCTGATGACCGATGCGCAGCCCCCCCGTGAGGACTTAGCGGCCCCGAAAGAGGCCGAGATCGATCCTCAGCAGATCTGGAAGCTGCTCGTCGAGCTGGGCCCCCTTCTGCTATTTTTCTTCGTCAATTCCCGCGCCGGCATTTTCTGGGGCACCGGCACGCTGATTGTGGCGACGGCGATTTCGATCGTCGTGTCCCGCGTGATGTTCGGCAAGCTCGCAATCATGCCTCTGGTGTCGGCGTTCTTCGTGATTATTTTCGGTGGGTTGACGCTATGGCTCGCCGATGACCTTTTCATCAAGCTGAAGCCCACGATTGTGAACCTGATCTTCGCCACTGTCCTTCTGGGGGGCCTCGCCTTCGGTCATTCCCTGCTTCGGCACCTCTTCGGAGACGTCTTCAAACTGACCGAGGAAGGGTGGCGGAAATTGACCCTGCGCTGGGGGCTGTTTTTCGCCGCCCTGGCGGTCCTCAATGAGATCGTCTGGCGGAATTTCACGACCGACACTTGGGTGAGCTTCAAGGTGTTCGGAATCATGCCGCTGACCATGCTTTTCGGCATTTCCCAGATGGGTTTGCTCAAGACCTACGAAGTAAAGCCGGACGTCGCCGGCACCTAGGCGCGGGGACGGGTGACTTGTTCTGGCCACTGCGCCGGGAGGCGCGGGAACGCTGCCCGCAGATTATTTTCCGTAGACGCCGCTGTTTTCGCTAGACGCCGGTCTCGAACTGCTATTTTCTACGAAACATAAACAGTGTATGTCATTTTAGAGATAGACCATCCGACCACATCTGATGACCTCGATGAACGTCCAAGCCATGCCGAAAGACGCGACAACGGCACAGTCCGATCAAAGCGAACTCAATGGTTCTCCGATCCACCTGTTGCACCGTGCGGGGCAATGCGCGGCGGATATTTTCCAGGCCGAGATGGGGTCGGACGATCTCACCCCGCGGCAGTTCGCAGTGCTCCTGACGGTCTCCCAGAACGAGGGTCTCAGCCAGACGCAGCTGGTCGAAAAGACCGGCATCGACCGCTCGACCCTTGCCGATATCGTTCGGCGAATGCTGAAGAAGGGCCTTCTGAGCCGGCGCCGGACCCGCGAGGACGCGCGCGCTTATGCCGTGAGATTGACGGACGATGGCTGGAAGGCGTTGCATTCGTCTGTTCCGGTGAACCGGCGGGTCGACGATCGCATCCTGTCCGCGCTGCCTCCGGCGCAGCGGGCACGCTTCCTTGACGATCTCAACTCGATTGTCGCCGCTCTCGGTAAGATCCGGGAAAATCCCGAGTAGTGCGAAACCGCCGCGCCTGCGAGGCCGGCGGCTCCATCGACTTCTGTCCGTCACAGGTCAGGCGGCCGACTTCAGCAAATTCTGCTCGATCATGGATTCGGCAATCTGCACCGCGTTGAGGGCTGCACCCTTGAGCAGATTGTCGGAGACAATCCAAAGCGCCAGCCCGTTCTCGACGGTCGTATCTTCACGGATACGCGAAACGTAGGTCGAGAACTCGCCCGCCGCTTCGACCGGCGTGACGTACCCCCCGGGTTCGCGGCGATCGACGACAAGAATGCCTGGTGCATTGCGCAGAATTTCACGGGCCTCCTCGGCGCTTATCGGGTTTTCGAACTCGATGTTGACCGACTCGGAGTGTCCGACGAACACCGGTACCCGGACGCACGTTGCCGTCACCTTGATCTTTGGATCGAGGATCTTTTTCGTCTCCGCCAGCATCTTCCATTCCTCTTTCGTGTAGCCGTCTTCCATGAAGACGTCGATGTGAGGAATACAGTTGAAAGCGATCTGCTTTGAGAACTTCTTCGGCTCGACTTCGGTGCCTGGGACGTACTTGGATTTCGTCTGCTGCCAGAGTTCGTCCATGGCATCCTTCCCGGCGCCCGACACGGACTGGTACGTCGAGACGATGACGCGCCGGATACGTGCCGCATCGTGCAGCGGCTTCAGCACAACCACCATCTGAGCCGTGGAGCAGTTGGGGTTGGCGATGATGTTCTTCTTGGTGTAGCCGCGGATCGCGTCGGCATTCACTTCCGGCACAATCAGAGGCACATCGTGATCGTATCGCCAGCACGACGAGTTATCGATCACCACGCAGCCCTTCGCACCAATCTTCGGAGCCCACTCCTTGGCAACGCTCGAGCCGGCCGACATGAGGCAGATGTCGGTCTTCGAAAAGTCGAACTGCTCCAGGTCCTGGCAACGGATCGTCTTGTCTCCGAACGACACCTCCGTCCCGATCGAACGGCGCGAGGCGAGCGCATGGATGTCCGCGATCGGAAAGCGCCGCTCCACAAGCACGTTCATCATTTCCCGGCCCACGTTGCCTGTGGCGCCGACGACCGCAATTCGATAGCTCATGAGGCGAACCCTTGAATGTCGATCCCGGGAGCACGCGGCTGGCCGGGGCGCCGCAACGCGGCGACTGTCTGAATGTAGCGATCCCTTACGCGGGGTTGCCCCGTCTTTCAAGGTCGACTTCGGTAGCTGATATGTGGAAATGGGCCGTGGTGCTCAGCAGCGGCCAACGGGAACTCCACTTCGTCGCGTCGATTGCAGGATTGGCAGAAAGGTGAACGACGATGCGTCAAAAACGGACCGATGGCTCCCCGTCCGCTGGCGTCGCGGCCGCATCCGGCACGTTCCTGATCGGTGGCGATCTCCCGGTCTATCGACTTGGCTTCGGGGCCATGCGCATCACGGGCAGAGGCATCTGGGGCGAACCGGAGGATCGGGACGAAGCGATGCGCACGCTTCGCCGCGCTTGGGAACTCGGCATCAACTTCATCGATACCGCCGACAGCTATGGACCGGAAGTCAGTGAACGGCTCATCCGGGAGGCTCTCTTTCCTTATGGCGACATCGTCGTCGCGACGAAAGGCGGGCTGCTGAGGCCCGGGCCGAGCCAGTGGGTCCCATGCGGACGCCCGGATTACCTTCGCCAGCAGGTTTTTGTCAGCATGCGCCGGCTCGGCGTGGAACGCATCGATCTCTGGCAGCTTCACCGTATCGATCCCGATGTTCCTCGCGACGAACAATTCGGTGCCATCGCGCAAATGCAGAGCGAGGGACTGATCCGCCACGTTGGACTGAGCGAGGTGTCGATCAGCGACATCCAAGCGGCCTGCGGCCAGTTCCCCGTGGCGACGGTGCAGAACATGTTCAATCTCGCCAATCGCAGGAGCGAAGCCGTTCTCGACTATTGCACGGAACACGGCATCGGATTCATTGCCTGGTTTCCGCTGGCCGCCGGTGATCTCGCCAGGCCTGGCGCCATCGTGGATCGTCTCGCCAAAAAATATGCGGCAATGCCGGGCCAGATCGCCCTCGCCTGGCTGCTGCAGAGAAGCCCGGTGACGCTGCCCATTCCCGGCACGGGGAAATCAGCACATCTTG
>JBLMYE010000027.1:0-5004 GCA_050258115.1 Deltaproteobacteria bacterium
CAACGCTGGCAACAGATCCTGAATCTGATTGCCAAAATAAAGAGCATCGGCTTCATGGATCTGGATCAAAGACAGCAAACTATCTGATCGGGAGATCGAGCGATTACTTTCCAGACTCCAGATCAAATCGTTTTTGGCCCGCGACGAACAGGAGGTACGCTTCGTCGGCCGATACCCGCCACCAGTGGCCATCTGTTATCTGGCCCCGATGCGGACAATCGGTTGCGCTACGGGTATGCTGTCAGCGTTTTACAATCGGGCGAGAGCGTATCTGCGAGCCTGGCTCCTTTGATTCCGCCGTCGTCTCCCGTGGCCGCATCAGCGTGGCCCGAATGCCAAGTGTCGCCTTGCGAACATGTCGTCGCCAAGGTCTTGCGCCCCTCGCGTCAGTTCGCCACGAGGATTCCCGGTGGTGGCCAAGTGCCCTCGCCAAGCGGGAAGATTGACGGTGGCGTTTCCTTCGGCCAATACAGCCGCATGACGACGAACATGGGGCCGTTCGGTGCCGGCAGCCAATTCGATTCCTTTGCCTTGCCGGGCGAATCCTTCTGGATGTACAGCGTGAGCGACCCGTCCTTGTTCTTCTTCATTGCTGGAAGCATCGGTGAATTGATCAGATAGCGGTCGATCGCGTTCTTGACCAACAGCTGACTTGTGCCGTCGTACATCGTTATCGACCAGAACGCATTCACGGGCGGCAGCTTGCCCGGCGCAAAAGTGAGTGTGTAAGTGTGCTTGCTGCTGTCCAGCGGTTCCCCGGCGGCATCCACCCGAGTCATGGGATACGTCGCCTCGACGGCGTCGAGGCCGTAGATTCCGGCACGGGCACCGACCGCGCGCAGCAGCCAGTTGCCATGGAAGTAGGACCGATCCCCTTGCGCCGAACCGACATTCCAGCCGTTGATGTTCTTGCCGAAGTTGGCCACCGCGAGATCGACTTTCGCGTCGCCTTCCTTCATCCCTTGCAGCACGGCAGTCTTGTGCTCTGGAGAAAGGTCCTTGAAATCGAACGTTCTGCCGGGACCGACGCCGATGCTGGCGAGCTTGGCGCGAATCTCCTTCTCTTCCGGCCCGGGAGGCCCGAACGCCAGCACGAAATTGAGATAGTCAAAGAAATTGGACTTCAGCATCGCATCGTCGATCTTCGGAAAATCGATCGCGGGTGCAGCGGCCGGCGGCGGTTGATTGAGGAATGCAGACAGTGGCTGCGCCTTGTAGCCGGCCTGGACCTTGGCGACGCCGGGGAGATCGGCCGGGCGAAAGAGCTGGGTCCGGAAGATGACGATGGACTGCTGTGTTGAAGAACGGAATACCTTCTTGATTCCCGCCGGGGTTTCGCCATTCCAGTCGGGGCCCACAATCAGAAAGTCGCCGGCTTTCGGGCCAGTCGTTCGGGTACCGATGAAGCCGTAATTGAACGTATTGCCGTCGCACAGGTGCACGGAGTAATAACGCGATTTCGGCACTGCCGGGACGGACACCACCATGGGTTCGGCGCGCAAATCCACCCAGAGAAGACAATAGGGCGTGTCGCTGTTGGGAGTGACGACGGCCGTGTTCTCGTGCGTGAAAACGTTGGCCTCGCAGTGGATCTGGTTGAACGGCGCCTTGAACTGTCCGGAGTCGCTGTTCACCGCGAACGCGTTCATCACCGCATAGTTCATCACCAGCGGTAATCCGTAGATGAAACCCTCCTCGGCGATTGCCTTGGTCTGCTCGATGGTGGGTGCGGCAACACTCTTCACGACGTCTTTCGCAACTTCCTTCTTTTCGGCCTGAACGACGGGCTCATCCTTCTTGCCGCAACCTGCAATCAAAGTGGCGGCGAAGGCGCACAAAACGAGCGTGTGAAGGAATGGCCTCGATATTGATCTCATCTTGGGTATCTCTTGGGAGTGAGCATTCTTCGGCGACCGTGTGGGGGCGCCGCCGAAAATATAGCTGAATCGCGCCTGATTCGCCAACGCGACTCTTCCAGATCAACGCCTTCGGCGCGCGTCGCGGAGCCTCCACGGGCTGGCTTCGGTGTCCGCCCCCGGGAAATTTGAATGACCGGAGAGGGGTCGTTTCCGGCCTCTCCTGTATCGAGCGATGCCCAAGTTCACGGATCGATGCAAATACCCATAGCCATTCCGCAATGACGCAACAGCCTTGACCTAACCTCTCGCCCCGCCCAGGGCTACGCAATTCATCGTATTCCCGGCTCCCGGTTCGCCCCGTAATCTGTCGCTGCACTGCACCAATTGCGGACTGACTTTTCATGACCAGAACAATTCTCGTATTTTTGCTTTTCGCCGGCAGCTTGTCGGCGCGGGCGGCGCTTGACCCGGCTCAGGTCAATCAACTGGCGGCCGAGGATTCCAGCGACAAGGTCGCGGCGATCCAACTGTTGACACAGAGTGCCGACCCGGATGCCGTGCGCGTGCTGAAGGCGATGGCCGACGACAGCCTGTTTCTGGCCGGCGACAAGGCGGTGATCATCGACGGCGACAAGGCCTTCGATGCCGCGACCGGCGCGGCGATCGCGATGCCGGACAACCCCGAGTCGGTCACGGTCAACAACCGAATCAGGGGTGAATTGGCCAATGCGCTGGCGACGCTGAAGCTCTTCGACCCCGACGCCAGCGTCCGCTTGGCCTCGGCGCAAAAGCTGCAAAGCAGCGTCAGCCCGGCGATGGCGCCGCTGCTGGCGCGTGCGCTGGAAAAGGAGAGCGACGCGAAGATCAAGGCGCTGCTCGTTCTCGCCCATGCCCAGGCCGATCTCGCCAGCAAGGATCCGATTGCGCGCCGCGCTGCCGTCCTGGTGCTGGGCGAGACGACTTCGCCGGTGATCCGCTCGCTGCTGCTGCCACTCACCGACAAGGCCAACGAAACCGACGGCCGCGTGCGCTACGCGGCGATCAGCGCGGTGAAGGCCATCGATGGACGGCTCTCGGCGACGGAAAACCTCGGACGCGTCTTTACCGGCCTCTCGCTCGGCAGCATCCTGCTCCTCGCGGCCTTGGGCTTGGCCATCACCTACGGCGTGATGGGCGTGATCAACATGGCGCACGGGGAGCTGCTGATGGTGGGGGCCTATTCGGCTTACGGCATGCAGTCGATCTTCCGCGCCTGGCTGCCGGAGTACGTCGACTGGTATCTACCGGCGGCCATTCCCCTCGCCTTTTTCGCCGCGGCTGCCGTAGGCGTCCTCATGGAACGGACGGTGATCCGCTGGCTTTACGGCCGCACCCTGGAGACCCTCCTCGCCACCTGGGGCCTGTCGCTGATCCTGATCCAGGCGGCGCGCGTGCTGTTCGGCGCGCAGAACGTCGAGGTCGCCAATCCGAGCTGGATGTCCGGCGGCATCGAACTGCTGCCGAACCTGATCCTGCCGTGGAACCGCATTATCATCATCGGCTTCGCGCTATTCGTTCTCTTCCTCGTCTGGGTACTGATGAACAGGACGCGGCTCGGCATGTTCGTGCGCGCCGTGACGCAGAACCGCGCCATGGCCGGCTGCGTGGGCGTGCCCACGGCCCGCATCGACACGCTGGCCTTCGCACTCGGCGCCGGCATCGCCGGGCTCGGCGGCGTTGCCCTGTCGCAGATTTCGAACGTGGGCCCGGACATGGGCCAGGGTTACATCGTCGATTCGTTCATGGTGGTGGTGGTCGGCGGTGTCGGCCAGCTTGCCGGCGCGGTGTGGGCAGCGCTGGGCCTGGGCATCTTCTCCAAGCTGCTCGAAGGCTGGGCGGGCGCGGTGATCGCCAAGATCGCGATCCTCGTCTGCATCATCATCTTCATCCAGAAACGCCCGCAGGGAATCTTCGCCCTCAAGGGCCGCTTCGTCGATTGAGCACAGCGCCATGACTACCCTAAGCAGCGAACGCAGCCCTTTCACGATCCGCCTGTGCTCGGCGATGACGGGCACGGAATGGATCGCGCTCGGCGCCTTCCTAGCCGTCGCGCTGGTCGCTGTGCCCGTGCTCAACCTCGCCGTGCCGGAAGACAGCGCCTTCCATCTCTCGGCCTACGCCATCACGCTCATCGGCAAGATCATGTGCTACGCGATGGTGGCGGTGGCGATGGACCTCATCTGGGGCTACGGCGGCATCCTCTCGCTCGGCCACGGGCTCTTCTTCGCGCTCGGCGGCTACGCCTTCGGCATGTACCTGATGCGCCAGATCGGCCGCGACGGAAGCTACCAGAGCGACCTGCCGGACTTCATGGTCTTCCTGGACTGGAAGCAGCTTCCCTGGTACTGGAGCGGCAGCGACAACTTCCTGTGGGTGTCGCTGCTGGTGGTCGCGGTCCCGGCCCTCGTCGCCTTCGTGTTCGGCTACTTCGCCTTCCGTTCGCGGATCAAGGGCGTGTATTTCTCGATCATCACCCAGGCACTGACGTATGCGGCGATGCTGCTCTTCTTCCGCAACGAGACCGGCTTCGGCGGCAACAACGGCTTTACCGACTTCAAGCGGGTGCTCGGATACAGCGTCACGGCGCCGGAAACGCGGCTGGTGCTATTCGGCCTGACCGCTCTCGCCCTCGCCGGCACACTGGTCCTGGCACGCTGGCTGATCACCTCGAAGTTCGGCCGGGTACTGACCGCCATCCGCGATGCTGAAAGCCGCGTCATGTTCATCGGCTACAACCCGCTCTGGTACAAGCTCACCATCTGGACGATCTCGGCGGTTCTGTGCGGCATCGCCGGCGCGCTGTACGTCCCGCAGGTGGGCATCATCAACCCTTCCGAGATGTCACCCGGGAACTCGATCGAGATCGCCATCTGGGTCGCGGTGGGCGGGCGCGGCACGCTGGTCGGGCCGGTGATCGGCGCCTTCGTGGTCAACCTCGCGAAGAGCTGGTTTACGGTGAGCTTCCCGGAATACTGGCTGTTCTTCCTCGGCCTGCTGTTCATCGTCGTCACGCTGCTGCTGCCGAAGGGCCTGGTGGGATTGTGGCAGACCCTGCGCGCCCGCAAATCGGCACAAGGAGCCAAGTGATGGGTACCCGCGACGTACT
>JBLMYE010000028.1:0-8763 GCA_050258115.1 Deltaproteobacteria bacterium
GGTTGCCGCCGCCGACAGCTTCCGTCGTGACGCCGCAAGTATCTTCGATCGTGAATTCGCCGTCCATTACCGGCACGCGCCAATAGCGGCGCCCGCCAAATCGCTTCGAGATCTGCCAGCCGTCGCCGAAAAAGCGGGGGCCAGCCGAGAGCGACAGTCGTTGCGGACTGTCCAATCCATTGTAACAGGCAGATCCCGGGCTCGTCAGGACGCACTGGCCGACGCGGTTCTTCAATTGCGGCAGGATCGCATCCGGCGAGAAACCGAACACGAGCACACGCACGCCGGGCCGCCCGTCTGGCGTTTGGCTCGCGGGCACCTCGCAATCGATGCCGCATTCCGCGCCGCAACCGATCACCGACGTGCCGAACCCCGTCATCGTGGTTGCCGCGACCATGGCCCATTTCAACGTATCGGCGGTGATGACGAGCGCGGTCCCGCTCATGCCGAACGCTTCCGCGAATGTGTCGTCGATCGCGACGCCGTTGACCTTCATGTTCTGACTGCCCGTCATGTGCGTCCCCTCGTCGGATGAACGACAAGACATCCGCAGGTTCCCGGCGCGTGTCCGCAGCCGGCCGTGATGATTTCCTCATCGGCGAGGCGGAAGTTCTCCATCCGGATGGTGTGATAGGTCTCGAAATAATCCTTCAGCGGTTTCTCCGCGCGCTTGCGGTCATATTCCGGGCGCACGACATGCGTTGCACCCGTGACCACATGAACGATTTTCCCATTGCGCACGATCATCTCGCCATTCTTGAAGACGAACGCCGGCGTCGTGAACATGGCCTCGCGGTCAGGGTTATCATCGTAAACGGTGATGTCGGCACACGCGCCGGGGCCGAGGTGTCCGCGGTCCTTGAGGCCGAGCGACCGGGCCGGACCCGCTCGCGTCATGATGGCGATTTCATAAAGCGAGTACTCGCGCGTGATCGACCCGAGATTGGTCGCGGCCTGGGCGCTGGGATGCAGGCGCCGCAGTTGCTCGTTGCGGAATGTCCGGTCCATGAGCAGCCGGATGAGATGCGGATAGGTGGTAAACGGCGCCCCGTTGGGATGGTCCGTCGTCAGGAAGACGCGCCAGGGATCGTTCACGAGAAGGAACATCTCCAGCCCGATCGCCCACTGCAGCGCGTTGACGAAGCTTTTGTCCTTGTAGCGCATCGGCACGACGCCACAGCCGGCGTCGCACTCGATATCCATGATGACCCACTTCTTGGGGTCCGCGCTCTTGGTGTTTCCGTACTGGCGCATGGCATCGCCCGATGCCGTCACCGTCTGCCCGAACATGATCTGTCCGACGTCGATGGAGACATTCGTGTGCTGGTTGACCAGTTCCGCGATTTCCGCGGCCCCCGACGAAAACTTGAAATCCCCCTCTGTCCCATAGCTGTGGAACTGGATGTGAGTGAGGTGGATCGGCATACCTTCCGATGCCCGGATCGTGGCAAGCGTGGTTTCCTTGTTGCCCGGCACGCCCAGATTACAGCCGTGAACATGAACGGGGTGGGGAACGCCAAGTTCCTGCAACGACCGCCCGAGCGTCAGGATGATGTCGCGCGGCGTGACGCCGTAGAAGACATTCTTCTCGTCGAGGTCCAGCATGCGCTGGTTGAACTTGAATGCTGAAATGCCGCCGGGATTGACGATTTTCACCGCAAGGGCCTGCGCGGCGTGCATCGTCCAGGCGATGTAGTCCTTGATCTCGTCCTTGTGGGCCCCGCGCGAGAGCAGGCGAAGAAAATAGTCATCCGAGCCGAGCAGCACATACGCGCCCTTGTCGATCATGGGCGTGTCGGCCATTTCGGTATGGGTCTGACGCGCGTTGACCGCGAGCATGGCCGGCTCGAACGCGGCCGTGTAGCCCATCTCAGCATAGCGGTATCCGGTGACGAACGAAGACGGGGCGGCGTGCCCGCACCCCGAGCGGGTCAGGTCGCCGCGCGCAACACCGTCGTGCCGGTGATCCTCCGGCAGCATCATGCGGGCGATATTCATTTTGCCGCCGCCGATGTGCGAGTGGGGGTCGATGCCCCCGGCCATCACGACTTTTCCGGCGAGATTGTATTCCTGCCCCACCGCATCGTTGGCGCCGGGAGTGACGATGCGGCCGTCGCGCACGAAGATATCGCGCACCTGGCCGTCGATACCGTTCGCGGGGTCATAAACCTTGCCGCCGGTGAATTTGATCAGCATGGGGTCGTCGTCTTTCGGATCAAAGGGCAGCTTCAATGGCGTTGAGCACGGCGACGGAACCGGGCAATCCCGATTGCCGGCCGAGATCGCGCAGCGGCAGCACGACGTTTCCGTCCACGCGCATCATCTGGCCACGCGTGTCGACACCCGGCGTGGCGACGGGAATGAAGATGTCGGGTTCCCTGTCGGGCGTCATGTCGAAGGTGCCCAGGACGATGGTCGGAACATCGGTCTGCGGGGGCTTCAGATCGGGCGTCAGGCCGGACAGCCAGACGAGACAGTCGCAAGCCCCGGACTTGAGGAGCTGTGGAATGGAAAAGAGAGCCGGGTCGAACTGCGGCGCTCCGCTCTGGAAACTCACGCGCAGCGGATAGCCCGACTGCCAGGCGCAGACGGCCGCAACCGAAGTCGATCCCTCGCTGCCTCCGAGCGACAACCCGGCGAAGCGTTGCTTGACGTTGAAGTCCTTCACCAAGTCGCAGATCTGATGCACGGTCAGGTCGGCGTTCGCCGATTTGAGTGCGGTCGGAATCCACACGACGACGCCGTAGCTCGCAGCGTGGCAGAGGGCGAGCAGGTGTTCGATCCGAGCGCGCGGCACACCGGCGACAGCCTCCGCGCCGAGCGCTGATCCCTTGTTGAGGGCACTCAAGGCGGAGATCACGTCACCGACGGCTTCGGGCTTGCAGTTGATCGAGATGATGTCGCCGACGCCCGGCCCCGCGATCGGACCGGTGTCGTAACCCTCTCCGATGAGGACGATCGTGCGCTTGACGGGCCCCTCGGTGAACAAGGTCTCGCGCGCGTGGATCACGCGCTCGAAGAAGCGTTGATGGTACTTCAGAACGTCCGTCGTGAAGATGATGAGGTCGGCGCGGTTGCGCACCTCCGTCAGCGTAGTCATGAACCAGCCGCGGCTCTGGAGCACGCGCAGGTTATGCATGTATCCGTCGCTCAGAGCATGATCGACCACACCGCGTGACTTGTCGGCGATCGACATGACGGCACGCATCCCGTCGATATCGGTCCCGAGCCCCCCGAACGCGGGCAGTGCGGCTTTGCGGATGAGGCCGGCGGCTGCCGCGATAGCGGCGTCGAGGCTCACCGGCCGGCCGGCGACGCGCGGTTCCGCATTCGAAAGCGGACGCTCGAACCCGGCCTTGGCCTTGCCACAGCCGTTTCGCGTGACCGTCAGCTTCTGACCGTTCCGGCTGATCTCCAGATCATCGCAGACCAGACCGCAGAACACGCACGGAACATCGCAATAGGTTTCGGAAGCAGTCGCCGGTGCTGGAGAGGCACCCGCTGGGGCAGCGGTCATGAATGGGGCTCGTTCCTGAGTTGGAGACGCACAAAAGCATGGGAGCACCCTCCCTGACAACACTGTAGCCACCCACGCCCATTCCCGTTCGGGCGGCGAAAAAGCGCATAGCCCGAGCGCGGGAAGGCGACCCGATTGCGCTCACAATTGTCGCTCACTATTGTGCCCGCCCGCAGTCCCGAGGTGGGATTGCGGAAATCAGGATGTGGAGGAGACTCAATGGTGAGAGTGGTGGCTTCTTTAACGCTGGCGCTGTTGGCGCTGCTGCCTGCGGCCGCCGAGGCGCACGGGCCCTCGCGCCAGAAGGTCGTATCCAAAATTGAAATAAATGCGCCGGTCGACAAAGTCTGGGAAGTCGTCGGCAACTTCCAGGACATGAGCTGGCATCCCGCAGTTGCGAAGACGGAGGGCACGGGCGGCAATGATGTCGGCGCAACCCGCAAACTGACCCTCCAGTCCGGCGGCGTCATCAACGAAAAGCTCACGAAGTACTCCGCCGAGGAGCGTGGCCTCGCCTACGAGATCACGGACGTCGACGTGAAGGTCCTTCCTGTCACAAATTACAGCGCCCAGATGAACGTCACGGGCACGGCCGAGAAGACCATCGTCGAATGGCGGGCGGCTTTCTATCGGGGCTTCGTCAACAACGATCCCCCGCCGGAGTTGTCTGACGAGGCAGCGGTAAAAGCCGTGACCGAGGTGATCCAGGGCGGACTTGGCGGGCTGAAGAAGAAATTGGAAGGCGGCTGATCAGGTGACGAAAACCTCGACGATTGCAGAAGCTGTCCGGTCACTGGCCGGGCAGCTTTTCTTCGTTGTCGGCGCGGCTGCGATCGGAATCTGGCTCGCAGGGCCCACAACCCTTGAGGCCAATGACGTGCCGGCGGCCACCGTCTCGAAAGCCGCCCCGTCGACGGCATTTGTGACGAACCAGATCGGCAACAGCCTCTCGGTGGTCGATCTCGCCACGGCACAGCAGGTCGCCGAAATTGCGATCGGCGGCAAACCGGCCGGTATCGCGCTGTCTCCGGACGGCTCCCGCGCGTATGTCTCCGCACCCGACGGCCGCGAGGTCGTCGCCGTCGATACGGCGGCCAGAGCGGTCACGAAGCGCGCAGCGGTCGGGCAGGGCCCTTTGGGCATCGCCGTTAATCCAAGATCGGGGGCGGTCTATGTGGCCGATTGGTATGAGCATCGCCTCTACGCGCTCGATCCGGCGACCCTGCAGGTCACGGCGTCCGTCGCCACGGGGCAGTCGCCCTCCGGCGTCGCCGTGACGGCGGACGGGTCGACGATTTTGACCGCAGATCGCGATAGCAATCAGGTCTCGATCATCGATGCGGCCTCATTCACGGTGACGGGAACGATTCCCACCGGCGAACGGCCGTTTGGCGTCACCATCGATGAAAGCGCCGGACGTGCCTATACAGCCAACGTCGCCTCCAACTCGATGACGGTCCTCGACCTCGGCCGGAGAGCAAAGGTTCGAGACGTGCCGGTGGGCCTCAGACCCTATGCCGTCGCGCGGGCAGGTGACCGGATTTTCGTCACCAATCAGCACGGGCAGTCGGTATCGGTCCTCGATGCTGGGACGTTCGAACCCCTGAAGTCCATCCGGGTCGGTAGCTTCCCGGAGGGTATAGAAGCCGACCCGGCCGGCTCGAGCGTGTGGGTCGCCTGCTGGGACAGCAACACCCTGGAGAAGATCGATACGGCAACCCTGACCGTGTCTGAAAAGATCCCGGTCGGCGAGGGCCCCCGCGCTTTTGGCCGCTTCCTTCGCTGACGTCCGCCGCGCGACTAGCGATGTGCATCGGCTCCGGGTGTCCTCGCCGGGACAACCTTAATTCTTCGCAATCTCATACTTTTACCCTGCCTCACTGCGCGGGGTTTGGGTAGGTTCCGGCCAAACCGGGTTCGCCCCGGTCCAACGACAAAGAACATTGCCCCGCCCGGTGGGCCGCCGTACAAGGCGGACCCCGCGGCGCCGTCAGGCGTCGAGGGGGCTCGAATTGGAGGAACCAGAGAATGTTGCGCTACCTGCGTGGACTTGGGATTGCGGCTTGCCTTGCGATGCCGTTCGTATCTGTATCGGCGCGAGCCGAGAGCCCAGCACCGGTTGATGCCATTTTCAATGCCCGTCACCTGGACCTGGTGAACAAGGGCAGCAACGTCCTCTACAAATTCGATCATAAGGTGAGTGACGAGAAACTTCTCGGCCAAGGCTTTTCCGATGACATCAAGATCAACGTCACCGACGTGACCGCAGACGGTTCGCGTGTCCTGGACGTAACGGTCTTCACCGGTGACCGTCAGCGGCCGGTTCAGAACTATGATGGGCTGTCGATCAATCCCGTGTTCGTCTGGTTCCTCGACAAGGCGGTCGAGAACCTTCGCATTGTCGCCGGTGGCAAGCAGCCTTACCTGAAAGGCCGTATGCGCGATGCCTTCCTCGACAAGGCAAAGATCGAGCCTGTGAAGTTCAACTACGCGGGCAAGGAAGTGGAAGGCTTCAAGGTCACGATGGTTCCGTTCGAAAACGATCCCAACAAGCATAAGATGCAGGGCTTCGAGAAGTCATCGTTCTCGTTCACGTTCAGCAAGGATGTTCCCGGCTACTTCTATGAACTGGACTCGGACATCTTTTCGTCCCAGGCTGGCACCGCCAGCATGAAGGATCGCATTGTTCTGGTGGAGGCAACGCCATGAAAATAATGCGGCCTATTCTCATTGCGCTTAGCGCCGCCGTTGGTCTGGGCCTTGCCGCGGCCTCGGCTCAGGACGCCGACAGTGGTGTCGTGAACGATTACCCGACCTTCAACCGCGCCGATTACGTCTTCGGATGCATGCAGGTCAACGGCAACAACAGGCTCGCGCTCGAGCGTTGCGCGTGTTCGATCGACGTCATCGCGAGCATCCTGCCGTTCAAGGAATACGAAGAGGCCGAGACGATCATGTCTCTCCGTCAGCGCGGCGGCGAGAGCGTGGCCCAGTTCAACCGGCCCGAAGCTCAGGTCATCGTGCAAAAGCTCAAGCAGGCTCAGCTCGAGGGTGAGTTGCGCTGCTTCTGAGCATCGGCTGCGATGACAAGGTTGCAAAGCGTAAGGGCGCCGCTCATCACGGCGCCCTTTTCATTTGCGGATAAGCGTGTCTCGCTTCATGAGCCCTTCGGCCCCGTACGGCCGGTGAAGACTTTGCCTTCCGTATCCGTCGCGGTTACTTCCAGCGTTTCGTCACCACCGCCCGCGTAGGTGAAGCGGAAGTTCGGGTCCTCGGAAATCGAGATGCCGCCCGTCATCCTGAAGACGAGGTCATCACCCCGCTTTACGTCGATCTCGCGAACGAACCGAGCCGGGATGTAGAATCCCGTCGCTTGATTGAGCTGCAGACCGGAATATTGAGGATGCTTGATCATGAGCTGCGCCTGCCGCAGTCCAGACGACGCATCCGCAGTTTCGAGTGTCCGGACGATCATCCGGCCGGCATCCGCGAGCGCTGCATCCGTATCCTTGAGCGCGGGAGCGGAACAACCGCCCGCCGCCTTGACGAACTTGGTTGCCATGTAAAGCGAACCGTCCTGCATTTCGGCGACCGCACGAACGTTCGAAAACATGTCGACACGCACGCGAGTTGAGAGAACACGCTCACCGTTGCCAGCGGCCGGCCCGAAGGCGAACTCCGCGACGACGGGCGCCGGGTTCTTATCGACGATGAGAGTGAGCTTCTTCACGCGCTCAGCCGCGTCGGCGGGGATGCGAACCGTGAGCGGCACCAACGCGGCATCGTCCGCACGCCCAGGCGCTTCGATCGTCACGATCGCCGCATTTTCCGTAGCGACCTTGTCGCCGAAAACATCTTTCTGGAGCGCCGGCCAGACATCGGCCTCGATCAGCGCGTTGCCACCTGCCTCGGCGGCGTAAGCGGGAATTGCAGCCAAGCCTGCGCCGATACCCAACACGAGCGCGGCCGCCGCACATTTGAGTGTGAACCTGGAGGTTTGCATGCTCGCTGTCTCCGTTTGCGTTTCTTGTTCCGGAAGCAAAACTAAGAAGCGCTATTCCCATTCCAGTTCCGCGAACGCGGCTGAAACATTGCGCTTATGATACTCGTCCCACAGCAGCCATGCATCTTTTTCCGAAAGACCAGCTGTTTCGGTCGCCTCGGCCAAAGTCTTGCCCTGCTTGATCAGCGACCGCACGTCGGTCGCGACCGCATTCAGGTATCGCTGAAGCGGCACTGCAGCCTCGCTCCACGCGAGAGCGGCGGGGCCATGCCCGGGGATGACGCGAACCGGCGGCGACTGCCCGAATTTCTCGAGCAGTGCTATCCAGCCCTTGATCGAGCCGTCGATGGTGGGAATGTGCTCGACGAACAGAAGATCCCCCATGAAGACGGTGCCCGTAAGGCTGTCTTTGACGATCAGATCATTATCCGTGTGGGCGGTAGGCTGCGCCGTCAATTCCAGCGTACGCCCGCCGAGATCGAGGGAGCGTGTCCCGTCCACCTTCAAACCCGGCGGGATGATTTTCGTACCCTCAAAAGCCGCCGGTCCGAGCAACTCCTTGTTGATCGCAAGGTATCGATCGGCGCGGGCGAGCAAGCCCCTTTCGAGTTTATGATGGCCGACAAACGTGACGCCATCCCCTTCAAAAACGGCATTTCCGAAGACGTGGTCCGGATGCATGTGTGTATTGATCACGTAGCGAACCGGCTTGTCGGTGACCGCCGTCACTGCCGATTGCAGCGATCGGCCCACGACCGGGCTGCCGCCGGTGTCGATCACGGCAACGGCATCCTCTCCCACGACGAACCCCGGATTGGAGATATCGCCCTGGTTGCCGGGGGAGAAAATCGCATGCTGGCCGCGATGCACGAACACACCCGGCGCGATCTCGGCTGCATAGCCCCCCGCAGCCCCAGCCGGGACGACCCGGATAAAAGGCAGGGCCGCCGCGGCCAGCCCTCCGGTCAAACAGGTCCTGCGGTTGATGGTCATGAGTTCACCGGCTTCGCGTCAGAGAATAAGAGTCCCACACTATGCTGACAACTAGGAAGCCAGGTCCTTCGAAACGAGACTTGGGAGAAAAGAGTTTCAACAAATCCACGCGATTTTCGGCTGAATCGAGCGCGAAGGGGCAAGTACTATCCACATTTCCCAGCCCAAATCAATGCCCCAAATGGGTGTGACAGGTCATCGTCAACTAGGCGTGCGCTGCACAATCGCCGAACCCGAACGGCTATGTCTC